>JBHELW010000320.1:0-2457 GCA_046262915.1 Mycobacteriales bacterium
ACCGCCCCGGGCACGACGTGCTGCGCGGCGTCACCCTCGAGCTGCGGCCCGGCGAGCGGCTGGCCATCGTCGGCCCGTCCGGCGCGGGCAAGTCAACGCTGGGCCGGCTGATGGCCGGCATCGACGGTCCCCGTGAGGGCCGCATCGACGTCGGTGGCGTGCCGCTCGTGGACCTCACCCTCGGCCAGCTCCGGGGCGAGGTGGCCCTGGTGACCCAGGAGCACCACGTGTTCGTCGGCACCCTCGCCGAGAACCTGGTGCTCGCGCGCCCCGAAGCCACCCGGGACCAGCTGGAGTCCGCCCTCCACGCCGTCGATGCGCTCGAGTGGGCCACCGCCCTGCCGGACGGCCTGGACACCGTCGTGGGCAGTGGCGGACACCCGCTGGGCGAGGCGCAGTCGCAGCAGGTCGCGCTGGCGCGGCTGGTGCTCGCCGACCCGCACACCTTGGTGCTCGACGAGGCGACTGCGCTGCTCGACCCACGAGCCGCACGTCACCTTGAGCGGTCACTCGCCGCCGTACTGCGGGGGCGCACCGTCATCGCGATCGCGCACCGTCTGCACACCGCCCACGACGCGGACATCGTTGCCGTGGTCGAGGACGGGCGGGTCGTCGAGCTGGGTTCGCACGACGAGCTGATGGAGCGCGCGGGCGCCTACCGCGACCTGTGGCACAGCTGGCGCGCCGAGACGCCAACAACAGCCGGCGCGCGTGCCTCCTCAGCGTCGACTTGACGCTTCCGTCGTCACAGCCGTCTTCTATGCGCTATGGCGCGCCCTTCAACGCCGACACGCCGCTGGCACGCGCGCGCCATAGCCGCGGCACTCGCGGTTGGCGCGCTGGTAGGTCTGCCGCTGTCAGCGAATGCGGCGTCGTCACGGTGCCCGCTACTGCGCGACGCAGCGGGCGACGCGACGGACCCGCGGAGTCCCGTACCCGGCACGTCGACTCCGAACGAGCCCGCCCTTGATGTCGTAAGTGCGGACCTGGCGTCCGACGGCAGGACGGTGACCGCGGTAATACGCGTGGCGCACCTTGCGACCACGGCCCCGACAAGTCCAAGTGGCGTTGCCTTTTCGCTCTTCTTCGATGCCAATGAAACGCAGTACTCACTGAGCGCACTCGCGTCGATCGACGGGTTCGCGTTCTCGATCAGCAACGGCAGCGTTACGAGCGGCGACAACGGCGGTGCGCGCGGCAGCTTTGACTTGAGTCGTTCGGAGGTCCGCGTTCACGCGCCCGTGAGTTTCTCGGAGGACCTGCGATCCGGCGTGCGGTTCATGAACATCGCGGTCGTGAGTTTCCGCAACTTCCACAACCACGTCACCGGCGGCCCCGCGGTGCAGGCCGACACCGCCACTACGTCCCGCACCTACCTCGCCGGCCGCGGCGGCTGCGTCGCCCCAGGCCGCTGACTCGGCGACTGTCGACTCAGCGCATTCGGATGACGTTGCCGGTGATCATCGCCGCGGTGTCGCTGCAGAGAAATGCGACGGTGGCGGCGACGTCGTCGGGCTGTGCGACGTGGAACAACTCAGCGCTTTGTTCGACACAGCGCCGGACCTCATCCGTAATCCAGCCCGTGTCGGTGACGGGTGGGTGCACGGCGTTGGCGGTGATCCCGAGCGCCGCGAGCTCGAGCGCCGCGCTCAGCGTGAGGCTGACCAGCGCGGCCTTCGCCGCGCCGTAGGAGACCTCTTCGGGGAAACCTTCGACGCCGCCGGATGTGAGCGAAACGATCCGCCCCCACGACGCGCCGCGCTCGGCATGCCGGCGCGCGAACTCCGCGATGAGCAGTGCCGCACCGCGCGCGTCGACGGCATGCACGGCGTCGAACGTTTCGGCCGTAAGCCGCTGCAGCGGCCGGCCGATCCGATCGATCGAGGCTGGCTTGAACGTGTCGGCGCGCCAGCCGCTCGCGTTGTTAATCAGGATGTCGACGTCGTCGAGCTCTTTCTCCGCTACGTCGAAGAGCCGCGTTGCCGTGGCCGCGTCCGTCACATCGGCCTCCACTGCGACAGCTCGTGCCCCGACGGACGCGACACGCGCGAGGACGTCGCTCGCGTCGCGCGCGCGTTGCTCGCGGTACTCCGCGGCCGTCGCGGCCACGTCGTCGCGCAACGGCAGGTAGCTGATGAGGACCGCAGCGCCGAGTTCGGCGAGGGCCACCGCGGTGGCGGCACCGATGCCGTGGTTGGCACCGGTCACGATCGCCGTGTGCCCCGCCAGGCTCGCCATGGCGCTGATTCTGTCCGAGCTGGCGCCACAGGTTCGTACACCCGCGACCGCCACTGAACGCACGCGTCCTGGTAGGTGAGGTGGTCACATGACGCGCGCGCGGATCGTCATCGTCGGCGGACTGGTCTTCGCGGTGATGACGGGCGCTGCTGGGCCCGCTCTCGCGCAGACGGCGACGCCCTCGCCGTCGCCGACCGAGCGCACCGTCACGGTCACCCG
>JBHELW010000321.1:0-8832 GCA_046262915.1 Mycobacteriales bacterium
CGAGCGCGTACCGGCGTCCACGCTGGCGCGCGGGACGCGGTCATGTGCGATCAGCGCGACCCGGTCACCCGCGCGCGCGACGAGCGCGCCGAGCAACAGCGCCGCGTCGATCGCCACGTCGAGTCGCGTGACGTCGCCGACGCGCGCGGCGGACGTGCGGCCCGTGTCCAGCACGATGACGACGCGCCGGTCGCGCTCGGGTCGCCAGGTGCGCACGACAACCGACGCGCGGCGCGCGGTGGCGCGCCAGTCGATGGAGCGCACGTCGTCGCCGTCGACGTAGTCGCGCAGCGAGTCGAACTCCGTGCCCTGGCCGCGCCCACGCGCCGCGATCGCGCCATCCAGCTGGCGCAGCCGGGCGAGTCGTTCCGGCAGGAACCGGCGCGCGGTGAACGGCGGCAGCACCCGCAACGACCACGGCACGGTGTGCCGCCCCTGCCGCCCGGCGATGCCCATGGGACCGACCGACCGCACGGTGAGGCGCGCGGTGCGCCGATCGCCGCGCCGGGTCGGCACCAGCCGGGTCTCGACCTGCTGTCGTCCACCTGGCGGGACGCGCAGCGCGTGGACCCGTGGGCTCGCGCCCGCCGATGGCGGCCACGCGTCGTGCACCCGAGCGCGCAACGTGCGCCGGCCGAGGTTGTGCACGCGCAGGCTGACGGTGGCCACCTCGCCTTGTCGCGTCGCGATGTCACCGGCGCGCGCAAAGGCGATGCGCCGCACCGGAGCGGCGAGCCCGACGTCTACGACGACGAGACCGATCGCGACGACGAGGCCGGCGAGGACGACAGCCCCGGGCGCGGGCGCCAACAGTACGACCGGGACGAGTAGCAGCGCGAGCGCGCCGGCGCGTCCGGTCAGCGCCATCGGTCGGTCACCGCCATGGGTCGGTCAGCACGAGTCCGACGACGAGTACCCGTTCACCGCGGTACGGCGACGGTGTTGAGGACGGTGTCGAGCACCCCGTCCGCGTTCACACCCTCGAGCTCCGCCTCGGGCCGGATGGAGAGGCGGTGGCGCAGTGTCGGCCGCGAGAGCGCCTTGACGTCATCCGGTGTGACGAAGTCGCGGCCGGCGAGCCAGGCCCAGGCCTTCGCCGTAGCGAGCAATGCGGTCGCGCCGCGCGGCGATACACCGAGCGAAACAGCCGGCGCCTGCCGTGTGGCCCGAGCGACGTCGACGATGTAGCCGATGACCTCTGGCGCCACGGTGACGTCGCGGGCCGCGGCGCGGCCGGCGGCCAGGTCGCGGGCCGAGGCGACCCGCGTGACGCCCGCCGTAGCCAAGTCGCGCGGGTCGAAGCCGGCGTCGTGTGCCTGCAGGATGCGGCTCTCGTCGTCGCGACCCGGCACCGGCATCGTCAGCTTCAGCAGGAACCGGTCGAGCTGCGCCTCGGGGAGCGGGTAGGTGCCCTCGAACTCGACGGGGTTTTGCGTCGCGACGACGAGGAACGGGTCGGGCAAGAGCCGGGGCTCGCCTTCGACGGTGACCTGGCGTTCCTCCATCGCCTCGAGCAGCGACGCCTGCGTCTTGGGCGGCGTGCGGTTGATCTCGTCGGCGAGCAGCAGGTTGGTGAAGACCGGTCCCGCGCGGAAGGAGAAGCGCGCGTTGCGGTTGTCGTAGACCAGCGAGCCGGTCACGTCGCCGGGCATGAGGTCCGGCGTGAACTGCACGCGCTTGGTCTCGAGGTCCAACGCCGCGGCCAGCGTGCGGACGAGCAGTGTCTTGGCGACGCCGGGGACGCCCTCCAACAGCACATGGCCGCTGCAGAGCAGCGCGACGACGAGGCCCGATACCGCGGCGTCCTGGCCGACGATGGCCTTGGCCACCTCCTCGCGGATCGCGATGAGGCTGGCGCGCGCGTCGCTGCCACCGCGGCGCCGTGTCGTCGCGGCGACGCGACGCGACCCGGCAGCGCTGCGAGCGGGCTCTGTCATGTGTCGCGCACCCGTCTGTCGAGGTCGTCGAGCGCTGCCGCGAGTGCGACGAGCGCCGCGTCCGACGCCGGGTCGGGACCGTACAGCAGGTCCTGCACGATGCTCGGTGTGAGGTGCGCCCGCTCGGCCGTCGCGGCGACCGTCGCCTCGGTGGGTGCCGTCCGGGCCAACCCGAGGCTCGCCTGCCACTTCGCGACACAGGCCGCACGCAGTGCGGCTGCGGCTCGACCGCGGGCGCGGGCTGCGCGGTAGAGCCGGGCCCGTCCCTCAACCGTCTCCGCCGCGCGAACGACCACCGGCAGCTGCTCCGTGACGACCGGACCGAGTCGACGCGCGCGCCAGATCCCGAGCAGCGCGACCGCGACCAACACCTGGAGCAACGCGAACCACACGCGGTCTGGAATCACGTCGGCAAGGCTCTGCGTCTCGCCGGGCTCGGGTGCCACCTCGCCGGGCCGCGGCAGCAGCCAGTCGACGCCCGGTCGCGTGCCCAGCAACCCTAGGGCGAGGGCGGCGTTGCCGTGGCGCGCGAGTCGCTTGTTGGTCAGGAAGTCGGCCGAGCCGAGCAGCACGATCTCGCTGCCTCGGTGCCGAAGCTGGAGCAGCGTCGGCGACCCGCCCGCGGGGTAGCAGGCCGTCGCGTCTGCGGGCGTACTACGGAACGTCACACCTCCCAGGTCCGCGTCGCCGGCCACGCGCGCTGCGGCAAGCGCGCAGTCGGGCAGCCGGGCGGCCACCGCGTCGCCGTCGCGAGCGTCCACGGGAAGTTCCAGCGCACGCAGCACGTCGCGGTCCGGTTCGGCGACCACGATCGCGCGGCCAGGGAGCTGCCGGCGTAGCGCTCTCCACTCCGCTGCGCCCAGCAGCTCCGGCCGCGGGATGAACAGCGTGTTGCTGATCGCGGTCGCCGCGACGGTCGCCCGTCGCTCGATGGTGACGTCGCGACCGCGCAGCAGCGCCGCGATCGCGCGCGCGCCGTCGGGCCGCGCGCCGTCTGGGTCGAGCCGCTCGATCGACGCGGTCCCGGTCGAGACGGTGACCAGAGTCGCGATCGCGACGAGCGCTACGGCGAACGCGAGCGGTGCGCGGCTGACGCGCCACGCCTGCCGCGGCGTGATGACCGCCGTCGCGGTGGTCGTCATCGCCCGAGCGTCGCGAACGAGAGGCGGGCGCCGCGGACGCGGTCGTCGACAGCACGAACGCGCGCGTCGTCGGCCGCCTGTGCGCGGCGGCCGCCGTACCAGACCGCGTCGAAGAGGTTGGCAGCGTCGCGGAGCTCGGCGGCGAGTTCCGGCAGAACCGCGCCCGCGTCGCGCGCGACCTCGTCGGCGGTGCGTCCGGGACGAGGGTCGATCGCCCCACGCTCTTCCAGCCCGCGCACGATCGCGCGAAACCGGGCCCGCAGTGCCTCCGCCCAGTCGCGTTGCGCGGCGAAACGCTCCGCCTCCGCTCGATAGTCCGCGGCGGTGCGCGTCGCGGCGTCGACGCGGGCGTCGGTGAGCCGGTCGGCTCGGGCAAGCGGTCCGATCCGCAGCCGGACGGCGACGACCGCACCGACCAGCACCAGCAGCAGCACCATCGCTCCCGGCAAACCACCCGGCGTCGCGCCAGCCACGCGGTCGAGCAGCCGGCCCAGGTGCTCAGTCGCCCAGTCGTAAACGCGGCTTTGCCAGCTCGGCTGGAACCGGCCGTAGATCCGGCTACGCAGCTCGATCTCGGCGGCGCGCTGCGCGCCGTCACGGGTGATCGGCGTGGCCGCGCCAGGCAGCAGGAAGGTCAGCGCGCGCACGCCGAGGGAGACGGGTGCTGGCACTGCGCGAGCTAAGCGGTCGGCCCGCCGCGGCGCACCGCCGCGGCGAGCGTGACGTCAAGGCCCTCCGCACGCATTCGGCGGTCGACGTAGAGCAGCGCCTGCACCCCCGCGGAGAACGGCAGCACAATGACGCGCGCGACCATCGACCCAAGGGTGATCACCGCCAACGCGGCGAGGCTCGGCGCGGTGTCGGCATCGAACAGCGTCACGCCCGAAACGATTGTGAACGGCGCGGAGATGATGCCCTGGATGACGGCCGCGATGAACCACGCGAGCAGGAGCACGCCGAACACTCGCCACCAGCTGCCGCGCACGAGGCCGCGTGATCGCCGTAGCGCCGCTGCTGGTCGTTGCGCCTCGAGCATCAGCGCCGGCGTCGTCAGCGAGACCGTGATCAGCGCGTACAGGGATGCGACGGACCCGGCGATCAGCGCGAACACCGCGACTGTCCCGGTCGTCGTCCCGTCGCCACCCGTCGCGAGCCAGACCGCGAGGATCGCGAGTCCGGCCACGAGCAGCGGAGTCAACGCGACGAGGCCCGTCAGCAGTGACGCGCCACCGAGGCGAAGGAGCAGCGGTCGCGAGCGGCGCCACACCGACCCGAGCGACAGTGGTCGGCCGAGGACGGCGTCGCCGATGACCACGGTCAGCATGCCGGACAGGACGAGCGTCCCAAGCGCCCCGAGCAGCGTCGCGACCACGGTCGCCGAAACACCAACCGCGACCGAGTCACCAGCACGCTGACTGAGCAACAGCGCTTGCGTCGCAAACTGCAGAACCCCCGTCACCGCGACGACGACCGCGGACAGCCCAAGAGTGGCGCGCGGGTGATGGCGCATCGTCGTCAGCGCCCCGTCGAGCAGCTCGCCGGCACCCAGCGGCCGCAGCGGGATGACCCCCGGCCGGTACTCGGCACTGGGCTGACCCCACTGCTGGCCCCACTGCGGCTGCTGGCCCCACTGCGGCTGCTGGCCCCACTGCGGCTGCTGGCCCCACTGCGGCGGCGGACCCCACTGCGGCGGCGGACCCCACTGCGGCTGCTGGCCCCACTGCGACGGGACGCCGGACGGCTGCATTGCGGGTGCCGTGCCGGCGTCGTCTGCGCCGGGCGGTACCCAGCCGTCCTGTCCGCCCATCGCTCCCGCTCTGCCATTCGTCGGCGCGCGCCGGGTCACCCGTTGGTAACGGCATGGTGACATGCGCGCGACAGTCACCGGGGGCCGTCGCCCAGCGGCGCACAATGGGTCATTGGCGCGACGAGCGTGCCGCCTGACTCGGGGTGACGTTGATGAAGGGCCGTGTGCTCGTCGTAGACGACGACCCCGCGCTCGCGGAGATGCTCGGCATCGTGTTGCGCAACGAGGGGTTCGACCCGTCGTTCGTAGCGGATGGTGACCGCGCGGTGCCGGCGTTCCGCGAGCACAAGCCCGACGTGGTTCTCCTCGACTTGATGCTGCCGGGTCGCGATGGCCTTGAGGTATGCCGCGCCATCCGCGCCGAGTCTGGCGTGCCCATCGTCATGCTCACCGCGAAGACCGACACGGTCGACGTCGTGCTCGGCCTCGAGTGCGGCGCCGACGACTACATCGTCAAGCCGTTCAAGCCGAAGGAGCTCATCGCGCGCGTGCGCGCTCGTCTGCGGCGTAACGACGAGCCCTCGAGCGAACCGGTTCAGGTCGGCGACATCGAGATCGATGTCGCGGGCCATCGCGTCACGCGCGAGGGCCAGCAGCTGCCGTTGACCCCCCTCGAGTTCGACCTCTTGCTGACACTCGCGCGCAAACCGCGTCAGGTGTTCACCCGCGAGGCGTTGCTAGAGCAGGTCTGGGGCTACCGCCACTCTGCCGACACTCGGCTCGTCAACGTGCACGTCCAGCGGCTGCGGGCGAAGGTGGAGCGCGACCCGGAGCACCCGGAGGTCGTGCTGACCGTGCGCGGCGTCGGGTACAAGGCCGGCCCGCCCTGACCGGCGGCGCGGCCCATCTGGCGAGAAGCGGTGCGCGTTACTGGCGACGCTCACTGCAACTTCGTGTCGTCGCGACGACGCTCGCCATCTCTACGGCGGTCGTCGCGCTCGTCGGCTGGGTCATCGTCGCGCGGGTCGGGCGCGGGCTGCTCGACTCGCAGCGTCGCTCCGCGTTGGCGGAAGCGTCGTCGGCGTTGGAATACGCGCAGGCCAGCTTGCGCCCGAAGACCGGCGCCGACCCGGAGGCGCCGGGCGGCGCACTGGACCAGATCACAACGGTGATCGGCGGTCGCGGCGGGCGCGGTTCCCTCTACGACGTCGTCGTCGGGTCCGGCGCGTCGATCAAGGGCTTCGCGTCGAGCAACACGTTCGACCGCAATGACGTGCCGAGGTCGTTGCGCGCCACGGTGAGCACGCGCGGTGCGCTCGCGTACTCGTACACGACGTTGCACCGCAGCGACGGCGTGGCACCGGGTCTCGTCGTCGGCGTTCCGCTCAGCGCAGCCAACGGACGCCGGTACGAGATGTATCTGCTCTACCCGCTGGCGAACGAGCAGCGCAGCTTGAGCTTGGTGCGACAGACGCTCGGCGTCGGCGGCGCGGCGCTTGCCCTCTTGCTGGCTGCGATCGCGTGGCTCGTCGCGCGGCAGGTCGTCAAGCCGGTGCGCGAGGCGTCGCGAACCGCGGAGGAGTTCGCCGCCGGACGCCTCGAGGCCCGACTCGCATCGCATCGCGCGGACGACCTCGGTCGGCTCGCCGATGCCTTCAACGAGATGGCCGCGTCGCTGCAACGCAAGATCAGCGAACTCGAGGAGTTGTCGCGCCTGCAGCAGCGTTTCGTCGCGGACGTCTCGCACGAGCTGCGCACCCCGCTGACGACCGTGCGGATGGCCGCCGACGTCCTGCACGCGGCGCGACCCGACTTCGCCCCGGAGGTCGCCCGCTCGGCCGAGCTGCTGCAAGCGCAGCTGGACAGGTTCGAAGCCCTCCTCGCCGACCTACTCGAGATCAGCCGGTTCGACGCGGGCGCGGCCGTGCTCGAAACCGACGACCTGGACGTAGAACACGTCGCACGCGGCGTCGTCGACGTGCTTGCGCCACTCGCGGCGCGCCGCGCGTCCGAGGTGGTCTTCCGTGCCGACCGCACGGGTGACCTCGTCGTCGAGGCGGATGCGCGACGTGTCTCACGCATTCTCCGCAACTTGCTCGCGAACGCGATCGAGCATGGCGCAGGCCAGCCCGTCGAGGTCGATATTGCGGGCACTGAGGAGTCGGTGAGCATCTCGGTCCGCGATCACGGCCCGGGGCTGCGGCCGTTCGACGCGTCGCGCGTCTTCGACCGCTTCTGGCGCGCCGACCCGTCGCGGGCACGGCAAACCGGCGGGACCGGGCTTGGCCTCGCGATCGCGCGGGAGGACGCCCGACTGCACGGCGGCGACCTGGAGGTTGTCGCTGTCCAGGACAACGGGTGCGCGTTCCGCCTGGTGCTGCCGCGGCGGCGGCGCCGTGCCACGGGAGCCTCAGTCGCGACGGCGGCAGCCGATGCCTGACGTCCGCCGCATTGTTGGCGGCATCGTCGTTGCGGCGCTCTGCGCGGCGTGTGGCGGGCTGCTTCCCGACCGCACCGTCCACGTCGTCCGGCCGATCGAGGGCCCCGTCGGTGACGACCAGCCGAACCGCCGGCTGGTCGCCCTCCCCGCACCGGGCGCGTCCCCGGTGGACATCGTCAACGGCTTCCTCGACGCGCAAGGCGATGCCGAGGACGGGCACGCCGCGGCCCGCCAGTTCCTCGCGCCGCGAGCCAGCTGGACGCCGACCAGCGGAGTCATGGTCTACGCCGGCAAGAGCGGCCCGGTGCGCGAGTCGACGACCGGTGACCGCATCGTCTACGCCGTCCGGTTCAGCCGCCGCGCGTCCGTGTCGCCCGCGGGTGAGTACAGCACGGCCGCGGCGACCGTGACGCAACGCTTCGTGGTGAGCCGCGCGGGCGTGGAGTGGCGGCTCAGCCAGGTGCCCCGGGGCCTGACACTGACGTTCGACGACCTGCAGCGCGGGTTCCGCCGTACGGTGCTCTACTTCCTCAACCGTGGCGAAACGAAGTTGGTCCGGCAGCCGCTGTACCTGCCACGCGAGGAGCTCTCCAACGAGCAGCTCGCCGTCCGCGCGTTGCTCGCCGGTCCCGCTGGCCGTACCGGCATCGCGCTCCGCACGGCCATCCCGGAGCGCACTGAGCTGATCGGCGCGACGGTCGAGGGCGGCGTTGCCGACCTGAACGTCTCCCGCGAGCTCAACGACGCGCCGCCGCGCGCCGTACAAGCGCTGCTCGCGCAGATCGTCTGGACGTTGACCGAGCTTCCGGGGATCTCCGCGATCCGCCTGCAGGTCGAAGGCGAGCAGTACCCGGTCCCCGGCGCCTCGCCCGGGTCGCCGATCCGCCGAGAGGTCGCGGGCCGACTCGACCCCGGCGACTCGCCGTGAGTCGCGCCGTGTCCACAGCCCGCGCGAGGTAGCCCGCCCGGCACCCTCCAGCGGTGGACATTCGGCGATGTGCTCGCTGCGCTCGCCGACCTCGTCTGTCCGCTGTGGTGTGCCGGCTGCGCGGCGCAGGGCACGGCGCTGTGCGCTGGTTGCGCGCAGTCGTTGGCGGGACCCGCCGCGTGCTGCGCACCGCGCCCTGCCCCGGCCGGGTTGCCGACGGTCGCCGCGATAGCCCGCTACGACGGGACCGTGCGCACGCTGCTGCTCGCGCACAAGGAACGCGGCCGGCTCGGTCTCGCTCCGGTGCTGGGCGCCGCGCTCGGCCGCGCTGTGCGCCACCTGCTGCCGTCCGCCGGGGCCGCTCCGTTGCTGGTCCCCGTGCCGTCGTCCCGCGCCGCACGGCGGACGCGCGGCTACGACCACGCGCGCCGGCTCGCGCGCTTCGCCGCCATCACGGTGGGTGGGGACTCGCTGCCGTTGCTCCGACCTGTCCGGGTGACCGCGGACCAGGCAGGACTCTCGGCGGGGCAGCGTGCGCTGAATCTGGCCGGCGCACTGGCCGCCGTCGCCCCGCTGGCCGCGCTCGCCACGGCGCGTCAGGTCGTCATCGTCGACGACCTGATGACGACCGGTGCGAC
>JBHELW010000322.1:0-2387 GCA_046262915.1 Mycobacteriales bacterium
TAGGTGAGCTCGTGCTCCGCGTCACGCAGCCGCTGCACGATGACTTGCTTCGCGGTCATCGCCGCGACGCGGCCGAAATCGTGGGGCGTGTCCTCCCACTCGCGAACGACCGTGCCGTCCTCGTCGACCTCCTGCGCGAAGACGCGCACCTCGCCGGTCGTGCGATCGACCTCGGCGCGACACTGGGTCGCCGCGCCCTCGACCTTCTGGTACGCCGAGGCGAGCGCGGTCTCGATCGCCTCGAGCACGGTGTCGAAGCTGATGTCCTTCTCGCGCTCGATCGACCGCAGCGCCGCGATGTCGATGTTCATGTTCCCACCTCAGCGGTATCCGAGGCGGCAGACGTGTCCACGTCGACGGTGCGCGAGAACTCCACCTGCACTACCCCGCGCGACAGGTCGACAAGCGGGATGCGCTCGCGTCCAGTCGGAGTCTGCAGCTCGATCGAGTCGTCGGCCGCGGCGGTGATGCGCCCGGTGGTCTTGCGACCGTCCCGGTGGTGCGCGTCCACGAGGCGTCCGATGTTGCGTCGCCAATGCCGCGGCTCGGTCAGTGGCCGGTCGACGCCAGGCGAGCTCACCTCGAGCACGTAGCTGCCCGCGATGACGTCGGCGGCGTCGAGTGCCGCCGAGAACTCGCGGCTGATCAGCGCGACATCGTCGAGCGACACACCGCCGTCGCGGTCGATGACGATCTGCACGAGAGAGCGCGACCCGACGGAACGGACGACGACGTCTTCGAGATCGAGACCGGCGGCCTCTGCGACCGGCACGAGCACGGGGCGCACGGCTGACATCGCGCGCGCAGCGGCCGATCGAGACGGCTGCGCCGGACGCCCCTGGGGTGCCGCGCTCGCCATGCGGCCTCCCTCGTGCTCTTCCGTTGTGTTCGCGCCACGTACGACGCGACCTTCGCATGTCAGCCTACCGGCCGCACGCGCCCTCAGTAGTCGGTCAGCGGCGCGTTGGCAGGTCGAGGTCGAGCGGCGACGGCTCGTCGTCAGCCAGCCCGGCGTAGGGGTCGGCCGCGGCCCGGCGATGCTTGCGCGCGTCGTGGACGCGCGCGATGACGACGCACGCCTCGTAGAAGACCCACAGCGGGATCGTCATCGCGAGGAACGTGAACGGGTCTTGGCTCGGCGTGATGACGGCGGCGAAGAACGCGAGACCGAAGTACATGCCGCGGCGCCACGAGCGCAGTCGCTCCGCGGTGAGAACGCCGGCGAAGTTGAGACAGACGATGAGCAGCGGGAACTCGAACGACACCCCGAACGCGAGCAGCATCAACGTCAGGAATGACAGGTACCGGCGAACGTCAAGCAACGGCGCGACACCGTTGCCGCCGATCCCGAGGAGGAACTGAAGACCGCGCCCGAGGGTGAAGTAGGCAAACGCGGCCCCGATTGCAAACAGCGCCATCGAGACCGAGATGAACACGATGGCCCACTTGCGCTCGTTACGGCGGAGGCCGGGCGTGATGAAAGCCCACAGCTGGTAGAGCCAGACCGGCGAGGAGAGAACGGCACCCGCGAGCAGTGCGACCTGCATGCGGACGAGGAACGCGTCGAGGACGCCGAAGACAAAGAGCTGGCAGCCGAGCGCGCGGGCGACGCGCACCTGGCAGTAGGGATGGGCAAGGAGGCGGAACAGCCGCTCCCAAAGGAAGAACGCGACCAGCGTGCCGACCCCGAGCGCGAGCAGCGAGATGGTCAGTCTGCGGCGCAGCTCGACGAGGTGCTCGAGGAGCGACATCCGGCCTTCGGGGTTGTCCCGGCGGCCCTGATGCGCCGCGCGGGGTCGTGCGGGGGCCGCGCTCATCGCCCCGCGACGACGCGTGCGGTCAGCGCCGCTCGCGTCGCGTCGCCGGCGGTACGTCGGCGGCGGTCGGCGCAGCACTCGGCCGCGCGTCGTCGTCGACGTCGGGCTTGTCGTCGTCGCCCAGGCCCTTGACCTCGGCCTTGAAGATGCGCAGCGAACGCCCAGCGGACCGGGCAGCGTCGGGCAGCCGCTTGGCGCCGAAAAGCAGCACCGCGACGACCAGCAGAAGGACGAGCTCCCAGCCGCTCGGCAGGTTCATGCCACACCTTCTCCGTTGCCGGACGCACCGACTTTGATCGTAGCTCCGGCGCGATCAGGCACGCCGTAGCGACGTGACCGCGAAGATGAGTGCTGGCGGCGTGCGCCGCGGCGACATCCGGAGCTGCATGGAGGTGATGGCGGTCCATGTCCATCACCCGGCGCCAGCTGCTCGAGGCAGCCGTTGCCGTGGCAGTGACGGGCTGTACGGCGGGTCGGCGGCCGACGTCGACGCCGAGTGTCTCGGGGACTGCGACCGACGCGGTGTCGCCCGTCATCGACACGACCCTGGGCCAGGCACTGCTGACGGAG
>JBHELW010000323.1:0-1859 GCA_046262915.1 Mycobacteriales bacterium
AGATCTGCGAGCTACGCCGCTGTTCGCGGATGTAGTCACCCAGCTCCCGCACCTTGAGTGTCGCCACGCGTCCTCCTGCTGAAGACAACCGGGCCCGGCTGTCGAACCACCATAGCCCCTGGTGCTAGCAATTGCAAGCGCTCTTGCTAGCAGTGCCCATCGCCCAGCGGCGCGGCTACGCCGAGAGCACCGCCCGGATCGCGCCTACCGGCTCCCCGCCGCCGAGCACGGGGGGCTCGGCGAGCGCGGCGAGCGTCTCCGGATCGCCGGTCACCCCGCCCGCGCGAAGTGCGGCAACCATGACCGGCGGCCGCGCGCGCGTCGCGCCGTCGTCGATCTTCAGCGCGACGGCGTAGCCCTCGGCGGTGGCCGCCGCAAAGCACCCTTCCGCACCGTCCTTGGCGACGAGACCGGGGACGGCGGTCATCAGCCGCGTGACGTCACGACCGGTGCCCCCAACGAGGTGCGGGTGCGCGCGCATGGCGTTGGCGACGCGACCCGCGGCCGCGCCAGGTGCTGCCGTCCCGAGTGCGGCGAACGCGCGCGCCAGCCCGAGGAGCGAATAGCCGAACACCGGCGCGCCGCAGCCGTCGACGCCGATCACGGCGACCGGCTCCCCGGCCAGTCGCTCGACGACCGCACGGAGCTGCTGCTGTAGCGGGTGCGTCGGCTCGAGGTAGTGACCGCGGTCCCACCCCGCCGCCGCGCAGGCGGCGAGCATCGCGGCGTGCTTGCCCGAGCAGTTGTGGTAGAGCCGGGTCGGCCCGCCGTCGCGCATCCGCACGTCGTTTGCCGCTGTCTCGTCTAGGGGCAGCGCCGGCGGACAGTGCAGCTCCTCGGGCAGCACGTCGGCGAGGGCGAGCAGGTCCGTGACGAGCTTGACGTGCTCGGGTTCGCCCGAGTGGCTCGCCGCCGACAGCGCGATGTGCTCGTCGCTCAGGCCGAACGTCTCGGCGTAGCCGGTCTCGAGCATGCCGACCGCCTGCAGCGGCTTGTTGCTCGACCGCGGGAAGACGACAGCCTCCGGCTCGCCGACGGCGAAGGCCACGGTGCCGTCGGGTCTCAGTGCGACGACCGAGCCGTGGTGGCGCGACTCGACGAAGCCCGAGCGCACGACCTCCGCTACGACGGTCACTGGCCGCTAGGACGCGGGGGCGTCGCGCGCCAGCAGGTCCGCGACCTCGGCTTCGCCGTCGCGGTAGCGGCGGGTGAGCTCCGCGCTGCACGCATCGGCGATCTGCTGCACGCGGTGCCGCTGTGCCGAGACGTTCGCCTCCTCCGTCGCGAGCTCGGCGCGCACCTCGCGCAGGCGCTCGTCGGAGTTGTCGCCGAGCGCGGAGAGCTGTACGTCGGCGACGAGCCGCTCGGCGTAACGCCGATGCTCGGCAACGCGGCTCGGCTCCGCAGCGACGTGCCGACCGAGACCGAAGGCGGGCGGTCGGGGACCGTCCGCGAGGATCTGCGCGAGGTCCTCGACCAACGTGCGCTCGGTGCCCGTTTCGCGCCGTTCGAGCTCGGCTTCGATGATGTCGATCCGACCCTGGATGAGCTTGCGGATATAGGAGAGGTCGGCCTCCTCTTGCTGCGCCTCAGCGCGCAGTGCGCGGACGTCGTCGAGCGACAGGCCAGTCACGTCGAGGGGGTCGTCGCCCAGCAAGCGGTCGATGCGCCGCTTGCCGGGACTCGGTTCAGTCATGCGGCGCTGCCTCCTCGAGTCCGAGCATCGCGCGCGCCGCCCGCGGGGTCATCGGCGGTCGCTGCGCCAGGGACGCAACGGCGGCCGCGCGGGCCACTAGCTGCGCATTGTCGCGCACCGGCTCGCCCGCGGCGAACGTGAGCGTGTCCTCCATGCCCACCCG
>JBHELW010000324.1:0-2649 GCA_046262915.1 Mycobacteriales bacterium
CAAGGCGCTGGACGAGGCGCCGGCGACGATCCGCGTGAGGTCCGACACCGTGCCTGTCCTCGCCGGCGCCTACGTCGAGAACCGCGCGCGGTTCAACCCGATCCGCGAGATCGCCTATGTCGGCGCCACCGAGTCACTGACCGGCTCGGCACTGCTGACCGACACGACGGTCGCGCGCAACGTCAACAGCTACCTGCTGCTGAGCGCGCCGGAAGCCGACGCGGTCGTCACCGTCGACCTCGTCGGGGTGCGTGGCCGCCCGCTGACGACAACCGTGCATAAGGCCTTCCGGGTGCCCGGCGGTCGGTTGGTCGTCATCCCGCTGTCGCGCGTCGTGCCGCCCGGGCCGCTCCGCCCCCTCGTCCTCTCCGTGCCGCCGGACTCGCCACCGGTCTACGCGGCGCGGCTGGTGGACGAGCAGGGCGAGCGTGGGCCGCTGTTCACCGTGCTGGGGCTGCGCAGCCAGCTGCTCGCCGGGGTGCCCGAGCCGTTCGCGCATGCGGACCTGCACTTGCCCGTCGAACCCGAGCCGCCGCCGGCGACCGGCTGAGCGTTCGCGGCGCAACGCCCGGGGCCGCAACCAGTTACTCGGGCGGGTCGACGACGTCTGGGTCCAACCCGAGCAGGTCGGCAACTTGGTCGAGTACGACGTCGTGCACCAGGTCCGCGAGGTCGATGGCGTCGAGCGCGCGCGCTTCCACTGGCCGTCGGTAGACCGTGAGCCGCGCACCGCGGGCCGCCGCGCCGCGGCGCTCCAGTCGGTCGAGGCGAGCCAGTGGCACGCCCTGCTCGGCTGCGGAGCCGGCTGATGGCTCCGGCGGCACATCTTCGACGGCGACCTCGAGGTCGGCCAGCTCGGCGGCCCAACGCTCGCTGAAGTGCTCGACCGCGTCGAGCACGAGCTCGTCGAAGTCCTCCGCCCGGGTCCGGGCCAACGGCACCTCGGGCGGGACGAGCGCGGAACGCAGGCCCCGGCCACGCCGGTCGCGCGCGGCGCGTGGGCGTCCGGGCATGTCGGCGAGCGTAGTGATCGCGACACGCGCCGACGGCAGGGGCGCGGTGATGGCTGCGGGCGAATTCGCGGGCTACGGTTCGCCCGTGAGCCCCAGTCGGCGCTGCTCGCGCACGGCGTGCGACCACGCAGCCGAGGCGACGATGACCTACAACTACGCGCAGTCGACGGCGGTGATCGGCCCGCTCGCCGTAGACGGCGAGCCGCATGGCTACGACCTCTGCGCTGCGCACGCGGCCACGACGACCGCGCCGCGCGGTTGGGAGATCGTCCGGGCGGCGCCCGAGATGCGTCCGCTGGTGCCGAGATCCGACGACATTGACGCGCTCGCCGATGCGGTGCGCGAAGCTGCGCGTCCGGCCGTCGACGGCGACGACCTCCGCCGCGGGCACCTGCGCATGCTGCGCTCGCCGAGCTGACGTGCCGAGCAACCGCCGGTCGCGGCGCGTCGCGACGAAGCCGGCGCCGGCTGCGAAGAGGAAGAAGCCCGCCGCCGTCGCCACCCAAGAGCCGTCGGCGTCGTCGGCCCCGCGCTGCTCGGCCTGCGACAGCGTGGCGGTCACCGAGCTGTCGATGACGATGACGAACGGCCAGGTCGTCGACTTCATGTCCTGCCGCAGCTGCGAGCACAAGAGCTGGCGCAGCGGCGGCAAGAACCTCTCCCTCAACCGCGTGCTCGCGATGGCCGCGAAGCGCAAGTAGGCTCCGCGCCCGCGTTCGCCCCGCGAACACGGCCGCGGCGGGGTTGGGGCCCCGCTTCGCGGAGGAGGATGGGGTTGGGGCCCCATCCGGGGAAATGACGCAGGCCGCGGCGGGGTTGGGGCCCCGCTTCGCGGAGGAGGATGGGGTTGGGGCCCCATCCGGGGCATGAAACGGAGTGACGTGCCCGACGTTTCCGCGATCGTCAAGGCCTACGACGTGCGCGGCGTCGTCCCGGACCAGCTCAACGACGACGTTGCCCGCGCCTTCGGCACGGCGTTCGTCACGCTGCTGGCACGCGAGGGCGACGTTCCCGGCGTAGTCGTCGGCCACGACATGCGCCCATCGAGCCCGGCGCTCGCCACGGCGTTCGCCGACGGCGTGGCCGCCGCGGGCGCCGATGTCGTGCACATCGGGCTCGCGTCGACGGACCTGCTCTACTTCGCGAGCGGGCACCTGGCGCTGCCCGGCGCGATGTTCACCGCGAGCCACAACCCCGCGCAGTACAACGGCATCAAGCTGTGCCGGGCGGGTGCCGCACCGGTCGGCGAGGACAGCGGGCTCACCGTGCTGCGCGACCTCGTCAACGCCGACGGAGTCGCGCGCGAGCCGGCGCACCGCGGGACCGTGCGCGAACAGGCGGTCGTCGACGCCTACGCCGAACACCTGCACTCACTCGTCGACCTGCGCGCCAGCCGCCGGCTGCGCGTCGTCGTCGACGCGGGCAACGGCATGGCCGGACTGACCGTGCCGGTCGTCTTCGGCCGATTGCCGTTCGAGCTCGTCCCGATGTACTTCGAGCTCGACGGCAACTTCCCCAACCACGAGGCCAACCCGATCGAGCCGGCGAACCTCGTCGACCTGCAGCGGCGGATCGTCGCCGAGTCCGCTGACATCGGCTTGGCCTTCGACGGTGACGCCGACCGCTGCTTCGTCGT
>JBHELW010000325.1:0-6446 GCA_046262915.1 Mycobacteriales bacterium
TCAGCGGCAATCGCCGAGTAGTGCACGAAAACGTCGGCGCCGCCGCCGTCCTGTGCGATGAAGCCGAAGCCCTTCTCGGCGTTGAACCACTTGACCGTGCCTTGCGACATGCCTTCTCCTTCTTGAAGCCTCAACGACCACACTGCGTGGCCATCGGCTGCGTCGACCGTCGTCGCGCTCCGGAGCAAGGCTCGAAAGCGAGAAACGCCCGCTGTCACACTCCGCGGGCGTTCGAGAACGTGCGAGGGACTGCAACTGCAGCGTGCTTACCGTAGCACCCGACGCAGCCGGTGCATACCCCACGTTGGCCGGCAATACGGTAGGGCCATGCCCGACACTCCTGCCGAGTTCTTCGCGCGCGCTTGCGCCGCTGCGGACGCTGAGGGCCGGCTGCCGCTGCCCACGCAGTCCAGCTGGGAAATCTTCCCGTTCGAGCTCCAGGGGCTCGTCAGCAAGCCGCTCGAGCCGCCGGTCGACCCAGAGCCACCGCGTAGCGGCGAAGACCCCGCTGAGTGCCGCCGGTGCGCGCAACCCGACGACGGCGCCGTGTGGAGTGACGAGCGCTGGGTGCTAGCGCGGTTCGGCGAGCCGCTTGGGCTGCCGTTCGGGGCAATGCTCATGCCGCGCGGGCATTTCGACCTCGGCGACCTCGACGAGCAGCACGCCACGGAGCTGGGCACGCTGATCGTGCGGATCGACCGCGCCGTGAACGCGCTCGGCAACATCGGGCGAATGCACGTCAACAAATGGGGCGACGGCGGCGCACATCTGCACATCGTGTTTCTCGCGCGCCCCCTCGGGTTGCTCCAGCTGCGCGGCTCGAACCTCGCGCTCTGGGAGGAGATGCTGCCGCGCGTCCCGGAAGACATCGCCGAAGACGACCTCGCCCAGGTCGCGCAGGCACTTGCCGCTTACGGCGGTCGCGCGCACGTGTGAACCGCAACCCGTGCCGAGGCAACGGGTTTGACGACGGCGCGCAATTGGGAGATAGCGACGAAGCGATAGCGGTTGAGCCTGAGCCGCGAGCCGCGCTCGTCCGGCCGGGTCCGCGACGTGCTGACTGGGTGAGGTTGCCTTGCACCGTGCCCCCGTGCGCCCGAGTAGCGCCATGACCGACGCGAGCCTGGTCGTGCTTTCCCATCTGCGGTGGGACTGGGTGTGGCAGCGACCCCAGCACATCGTCAACCGGCTTGCGCGCTACCGCCCCGTGTGGTTCGTCGAGGCTCCCCGTCCGTCGGCACAGTGCACCGAGCCGCGACTCGTGCGGGAGTGCGCCGGCGCGGTCGAGCGCGTCTGGCTGGAAGTTCCGGCGAGCGCCGGCGGTGAGACCGTGTGCGACTACGGCGACCCGCGCTCTCGCGACCTTCCCGACATGCTCCACGACTTCCTTGCGCACCGCATCGGCGAGCACGACGTGTGGCTCTACACGCCCATGGCATACGACGTCGCCGCAGCACTCGCGCCGCGCCTGCTGATCTACGACGTGATGGACGATCTCGGGTCGTTCGCTGACGCGCCGGAGGGATACCCGCTTCGCGAGCGCCGGGCGCTCGAGCGAGCCGACATCGTGTTCACCGGCGGTCGCTCACTGCACCGCGCTGTCACGGCGCGACGTCCGAAACACACGTATCTGTTCCCCAGCGGGGTCGAGGCTGCCCACTACGGCGCGTCGCGCGCGCTTCGCAAGCCGCACGACGTACCCGTCGCCGGCTACGTCGGAGTGCTGGACGAGCGCCTCGACCTCGAGCTCCTGGCCAAGCTCGCCGACGATCTGCCGGACTGGCAAATCCAGATGGCAGGCCCGGTCACGAAGATCGACCCCGACACGCTGCCGCAGGCGGACAACATCCGCTATCTCGGCATGCAGCCGTACGAGCGGCTGCCCGAGGTCATGTCTGGGTTCGACGTCGCGCTCATGCCGTTCGCGCTCAACGCGGCGACCGCGCGCATCAGCCCGACGAAGACGCTGGAGTACCTCGCTGCGGGGCTGCCCGTCGTATCGACGCGCGTTACGGACGTCATCGCAGACTTCGGCGACGTCGTGCATTTCGCCGACACCGGGGCCGAGTTCGCCGACGCCTGTCGACTCGTGGTGACGCATTCGCTCGATGTACGTGACCGGCGAGTCGCGCCTATCCGGCGACGGCACGAGTGGGACGAGATCGTGGCGGCGATGACGTCAGTCATCGACGACTACGCGCGCGCGGACGCCGAGATCGAGCTGCCCGAGGAGACCGCGTGACGGCGGCGACGCACGCCACGGCCGCGCCGTCGGTCGAGGAGTTCTCCGTCACGCGACGGCCGCTGACCTTCGACCCGGGCGTCTACCCCGACGTAAAGGACCCGTGCCTCGTCCACGACGGCGACACCTGGCATCTGTACGGCACCGGGTGCAACGCGCACGGAAAGGGCGGTCCACTGGAGATCCTCCATGCGGTGTCACCGCGGCTCGGCGGGCCCTGGCAGCAGCTCGACCCGGTGCGCCTCGATCGAGACCTCGGAGGCGAGGCCGCCGCACCTGGCGTCGTCGCTGCGGACGGTGAGCTGCACCTCTTCGTCCAGACTGCGTGGTCCAAGCTGGGCGGCACGATCGAGCACTTCGCGAGCGACGACGGCCGAGCGTTTCGCTGGGTCGACACCGCGCTGACGTCGCGGCGCCGTGGACCCGAGCGCGGCATCTATGACCCGCACCCGTGCGAGATCGACGGCGAGAGCTACCTCGCGTACTCCGGGATGAACGTGGTCGGCCGGCCCGACGTCTTCCTGGCGCGCAGCCGCACGGGCTTGTGGTCGGGGCCGTGGGAGCGACTCGGGTGCATCGTCGGTCACGCGGACGTCGACTGCCACAACCAGTTCGACGACCCGGACTATGAGTGGGGCCTCGAGGGTGGCCAGATCGTCGAGCTAGCGGATGGCCGGGTTCTCTTCAACGCGGTCTGCTTCCTGCGCGACCACCCGGCCGGCACGAAGCAGCGCATGTTCTTCGCCGTTGCTGATGAGGTGCTCGGGCCTTACGACGTAATCGGCGCCGCGATCGAGCCGATCGGCGGGCCCACGGCCGGGGAGAACGGACACGGCTGCGTGGTGATCGACCGCGGCCGCGTGCACGTCGTGTTCCAGGAACGGCGCGCCCCCGACTGGCACTGGCGCTACGCGCGGGCGGGACTGTCCGTCGTAGCTCGGTCGCAGTCCCTCGAGCTCGCGGGGTAGGAACCGCAGATGACTGTGCCGACACGACAGCTCGGCCGCACCGACATGCACATCACGCGTGTCGGCTTCGGGGCGTGGGCGATTGGCGGCACGGGCTGGGGACCGCAGGACGACGCCGACTCGGTCCGGGCGATCCGCCACGCGATCGACCGCGGTATCAACTGGGTCGATACCGCCGCCTTTTACGGCGCGGGGCGCTCCGAGTCGGTCGTCGGGCGCGCGTTGCGCGACGTCCCGCACGCCGACCGCCCGCTCGTGTTCACGAAGTGCGGACTGGTCGGCGACGACTCGGGCGCGCCGAGCAACGTGATGGCCGAGGCGAGCGTGCGTCGGGAGGTGGACGACTCGCTGCGTCGCCTCGGTGTCGAGCGCATCGACCTCTACCAGGTCCACTGGCCGCCGACTGACGGCACGATGCTCGAGGACTACTGGGCGACGATGTTGTCGTTGCGCGACGAGGGCAAGGTGCGTGCCGTCGGCCTGTCTAACCACGACGTCAAACAGCTCGACGTGGCCGAGGAGATCGGGCACGTCGACTCGTTGCAGCCACCGTTCTCGTTGATTGCGCGCGATGCCGCCGCCGATCTCATCCCGTGGTGCGCCGAGCACGAGACCGGCGTGA
This sequence comes from Mycobacteriales bacterium, assembly GCA_046262915.1. Classification (GTDB taxonomy): domain Bacteria; phylum Actinomycetota; class Actinomycetes; order BP-191; family BP-191; genus JBHELW01. The sequence continues at coordinate 3,833 of JBHELW010000325.1, forward strand.
TCGTCTACAGCCCCATGCAGTCGGGACTACTGAGCGGCGCGATGACTGCCGAACGCATCGCCACACTGCCCGCAGACGACTGGCGGTGCACACACAGCGACTTCTGCGGCGAGAACGGCAGGCGCAACCTCGCGCTCGCCGATGCAATGCGGCCGGCCGCGCAACGGCACGACGTCCCTGTTGCGGCGGTTGCGGTTGCGTGGACGCTCGCGTGGCCCGGCGTAACGGGCGCGATTGTCGGCGCCCGCCACCCGGAGCAGATCGACGGCTGGCTGCCAGCAGCGACCTTGGACCTCACGACCGAGGACCTCGACGAACTGGCGGCCGCAGTCGCTGCGACCGGCGCGGGCAGCGGCCCGCGGCACCCGTCCGGTGGCGCCGCATAGCTACGACCTCGGCGCTTGCGCCTTCTTCGTGGTCGTCGCCTTGCCGCCTTCGCGCACGACTTCCTTCTTCGGTGCCGCCGTCTTCTTTGCGCTCGGTCGCTTGGCCGGCGCAGCGCCAGCCTTCTTCCGCGGGGCCGGCGCGGCCGCTGCGGACGAACTGTCTGATGGCGTGCCGGTGAGGTCGATGACGGAGTCGTTCCCGCCGAACTCGTTAGGCACGTAGGAGTCGGCGGCCCAGTCGTTCTCCCACCGCGTGCCGTCGAGGAAGTAGCGAAAGCGGTAGCGGCGGCCGGGAGCGAGCGGCACCCTCGCGACGAAGCTGTCGCCTTCAAGCTTCATCGGTGTCGCGTCGGGAGACCAGTCGTTGAATTCGCCGACGACACATGCCTCGCTCGCTCCGGACGCGGCCGGTAGCCGGAACGTCGCGACGACGTTTCCCGAGGCGTCCTTCGTTGGGTCGACCACTGTTACCACCTGCCGATTCCGCCCTCAGGCGTCGTACCCGGTCCCCGTTCGCTCATGTCGCTGGCTTGAGTGCGGTCGAGGATTTCGTCGAGTTGCACGAGGTCCGCAGCTGTGATGTCGCCGACGAAACGGCCGTCGTCGCAGACTGCGAGCCTATCGACACCAGCGCCGTCCATCGCCCGAATGGCGTCTCCGAGTGGCCATGCTGGCGCGGCGATCGGCACGTCGGTACGCATGAGCTCATCGACCCTCGTCGTCTCCCAGACGGCATGCTCGACATGGGCAAGATCCCCGGCGCAGGCGAGGCCGCAATAGAGGTCGCCGTCGACGACGACGGCGGACTGCTGGCGGGTGCCGACGAGGCGCTGCCACAGGTCTTCGACAGTGGCGTCGCGAGCGATGGTCTGCGCGCGGGTGTCGATCACCGCACTGAGCGGCAGTCGCAGACGTTGCTCTAGGTGGCCGACCCGCCCCGCGACCTGATACGGCGAGATCGACGAGCGGCCCATGACGAGTTGGGCGACGATCGCCGCGATGAGGCCGGGGACGACGAAGCCTGGTCGGCCGGTGAACTCGGCGACGAACACGACCGCAGCGAGTGGGACGCGATAGCCCGCGCCAAGAAACGCCGCCATGCCGACGACCGGGAAGAGCGTCGTCGTCTGCGCCTCGAACAGCCCGCCGACGGCGCGTCCGACGAGCGCGCCCTGAATGACCAGCGGGATGAATAGACCGCCCGTGCCACCGCCGCCCACGACCGCCGCCGTTCCGGCGACGCGCAACGTGGCGAGTGCGGCCACCGCCAGGACGCCCCGCTCCGGGCGCATGGCCCAGGCCAACGCGTCGTAGCCCGGACCGAGAGCCAGGTGTCCGTCACCGAGCGCGCGCGCCGCAATGACGGTCGCAGCAAGCACGCCACCCCCAGCCGCGACCCGAAGCGCCGGGTGCGCCCGCGCCGACAGCGTCTTCGCGCTGCGCACCACTGCGACGAACAGGCGCGCGAGCAGCCCGCAAAGCAGCCCGATGGCGGCAGCACCACCAAGGTCGACCAGGTTGAACGGCGGCTGCCCCGAGACCGGCAGGATCGGGTCGGTCCCCGCTATCGCCGCGAAAACCACATAGCTGGCCGCTGCGCTGATGCCAGCCGGGAGCAGCATCCGGCGTGCCAAGTCCTCCTGGTAGGGCACCTCGAGCGCGAATACGAGACCGGTCACCGGGGCCTTGAAGATCGCCGCGACGCCAGCCGCAGCACCCGCGACGAGCAACACCTTGCTGTCCTCGGGGCCGAACAGCCGCGTGGCGCGGCGTTGTAGCGCAGAGCCGATCGCGGCCCCGGCATATAAGGACGGGCCCTCGTACCCGAGGGGGCCACCCGAGCCGAGCGTCGCAACCGCCGCGGCCATCCTCGCCGGCACAGCGCGAAGTGCCAGGCGCCCGGTCGCATCGTGGAAGGAGCGGATGTACTCGTCCGATGTCGCCGGCGACACGCGCCCTCCAGCGCGCAGGCACAGCACTGCCACGGCGAGACCCACGGCAGGCGCGGCGACTTGCAGTCCACGCGGGGCGTGAACGACCGCGTCGAGCAACACCTCCTTCGTGAGCCGCTCGAACACGGCGACGACGAGCCCGGTGAGCGCACCCGTCAGCGACGCGAGGAGCAGCACCTGGCGTGTTCGGCGTGTGAGCTCGCGGAGCTGCTCGCGGCGAAGGAGCGGCCGTTCCAGCCAACGCCGACCCGCGACGGTCAACGCTCGGCGGGATTC
>JBHELW010000326.1:0-2007 GCA_046262915.1 Mycobacteriales bacterium
GCCGCGGTCAGCGCCCAGGCGGAGGTCGCCGTGGCCGCGGCCGACGCCGTGCTGTTCGTCGTGGACACGACGGTCGGGGCGACCGACGCGGACGAGGCGGTCGTGAAGGTGCTGCGGCGCGCCAAGAAGCCGGTGATCCTCGCCGCGAACAAGGTGGACGACGAGCGGACGGAGGCCGACGCCGCGATGCTGTGGTCTCTCGGCCTGGGAGAGCCCCTCGTCGTCTCCGCCCTGCACGGCCGGGGGAGCGGGGACCTGCTCGACGCGGTGCTTGCCGTGCTGCCCGATACCCCGCGCGACGACCTCGAGAGCACGTCGATCGAGCGACGGGTGGCTCTGGTCGGCCGGCCGAACGTCGGGAAGTCCTCACTGCTGAACCGGCTGGCTGGCGAAGCCCGGGCCGTCGTGGACGAGGTGGGCGGAACGACGCGCGACCCGGTGGACTCGTTGCTAGAGCTCGGCGGGAGCACCTGGCGGTTCGTCGACACCGCAGGGCTTCGCCGGCGCGTACGCGACGCCAGCGGAGCGGAGTACTACTCCAGCCTGCGAACGCAGCGCGCGCTGGAGGGGGCCGAAGTTGCGATCGTCCTGCTCGACGCCGCCGAGCCGCTCAGCGAGCAGGACCAGCGCGTCGTGTCGATGGTCGTCGACGCCGGTCGGGCGCTGGTTCTCGCAATGAACAAGTGGGACCTCCTCGACGAGGACCGCCGGCTGCGCCTGGAACGCGAGGTGGAGCGCGACCTCGGCCGCGTGGCGTGGGCCCCGCGCGTCAACATCTCCGCGCGCACGGGTCGCGGCGTCGAGCGCTTAGCAACCGCGCTCGAGGGGTCCCTGCAGTCGTGGGACGCGCGGATTCCGACGGCGCGGCTCAACGAGTGGCTCTCCGCCGTCGTTGGTGCGACCCCGCCACCGCCGCGGGGCGGGAAGAGCCCACGCATCCTCTTCGCCACGCAAGCCGCGACCCGGCCGCCCCGGTTCGTCGTCTTCTCGTCAGGCTTTCTCGAGTCGGGCTACCGCCGGTTCCTCGAACGTCGGCTGCGAGAGGACTTCGGGTTCACCGGGTCTCCGATCGAGATCAGCGTCCGCGTGAAGGAGCGTCGCGCGCGGTGAGGCGCCGCGCTGCGCCGTCGCAGTGGGCGGTAGCGGCAGCCGCATTGGATACGCTCCCGCGACGCGCGCCGCGGCCGACCGCAACGACGCAAGCCGCGCGGGCGCCGGGACGTGGCGCAGTTTGGTAGCGCACTTGACTGGGGGTCAAGGGGTCGTGGGTTCAAATCCCGCCGTCCCGACCACGTGAAAGCGGCCGCGGGACCGCCCGCGGCAACGCCGGCCGGCGTAGTGACGGACCGGATCGTGACGGTGCCGAACCTGCTGTCCGCGCTCCGCCTCGCCGGCGTCCCGCTGTTCGTGTGGCTACTGCTCGGGCCACACGCGGACGGTTGGGCGCTGGTCGTCCTCATGGCGAGCGGATGGACGGACTACTTCGACGGCAAGATCGCGCGGCGCTTCGGGCTGACGTCGCGGCTGGGCCAGCTGCTCGACCCGCTCGCCGACCGGCTCTACATCATCACGACGCTCGTCGCGTTCAGCGTCCGGGACGTTGTGCCCTGGCAGCTCGCTGCCGCGCTATTGGCGCGGGACCTGTGCCTCGCGCTGTTGCTCCCGGTGCTTTCACGGCACGGCTACGGGCCGCTGCCGGTTCACTTCCTCGGCAAGGCCGCCACGTTCAACCTGCTGTACGGCTTCCCGCTGCTGCTCTTGGGCGTCGGCGTGAGCCCGGTGGCGGGCGTAGCCCGGCCGGTAGGCTGGGCCTTCACGATCTGGGGCACGGCGCTGTACTGGTGGGCCGGCGCGCTGTACGCCGCCCAGGTCTGGCAGCTCGTGCGTGCGGACCGTGGCTCGCCGTACGACGACACGCCGGGTCCGGCGCGAGCGGGAGGTGCGGTGGCGTGAAAGCGGTTGTCATGGCCGGCGGTGAGGGCACCCGCCTGCGGCCGATGACCGCCA
>JBHELW010000327.1:0-1241 GCA_046262915.1 Mycobacteriales bacterium
CAACATGGCGGTCGGCGTGATGGGGAGCGACCTACTCGTGCGGGTGGCGCCCGACACAACAGACGAGCTGCTCGGCAAGCCCGGCGTGCGGCTGTTCTCGATGGGCGGGCGCACGATGCAGGGCTGGGTCATGGTCGACGGCGGCGCAATCGCGACCAAGCCCACGCTGACGTCCTGGGTGCGGCGCGGCGTCGACTACGCCGGGAGCCTCCCCGCCAAGTAGGCGCGACGACGCAGCGGCTAGCGCCTAGCGGCTGCGCCGGCGTCGCTTCGTCAGTGCCGCGACGACGCCCGCCAGCGCGAAGACCCACCACGCAGCGGGCCGGCCGCGTGAGGTGGACACGTCGGCCATACCCGTCCCGGGGACGCTCACCGTGCGGGTACGCCGACCCGAGCTGTTCAGCGTGTAGCGGAACCCCGGGATCCCCGTCGACGCACTCACGCCGCGCTTGCCGACGGTGAAGCGCATGCCGCGCGAGCCGAACGACCGCCGAAACCGCAGCGTCACCTCGGGCCTCCCGCGCGAGCATGTCACGCCGTTGCTGCACAAGTCCGCGCGGCGCGGCCCGGACGTCGCGGCGGCCGGTTACCGTCGCGGCGATGACCAGCGCCGCGACCGTGACGACGGCGCCCACCGTCGCCGAGGCGCTCGGCGCGGCGATCGCGGCGCTGCCCGGCGGTGTCGTGCGCTCGGGTCAGACGCAGATGGCCGAGGCGGTCGCGAGCGCGCTGGAGTCGCGCACCCACCTGCTGGTGCAGGCCGGCACTGGCACCGGCAAGAGCCTGGCCTACCTCGTCCCCGCGTTGCTGTCCGGCCGACCCGTCGTCGTCTCGACGGCAACCCTCGCGCTCCAGGCGCAGCTGCTCGACGTAGACCTGCCGCACGCAATCGACGCGCTGACACCGCTGCTCGGTCGACGCCCGACCGCGGCGGTGCTCAAGGGGCGGCGCAACTACGCATGCCTGCTGCGGATGGCGACCGGGGGCGCCGAGGACGAGGGCGTGCTCGACCTCGAGCTGCCGTCGAGCAAGCTCGGCGAGGAGGTCGTGCGGCTGCGCGAGTGGGCCGAGCACACCGACGTCGGCGACCGCGACGACGTCACGCCGGCGGTGAGCGACCGCGCCTGGCGGCAGCTGTCGGTGTCGGCGTACGAGTGCATTGGCGCGAGCCGCTGCCCGCATGGCGTCGCGTGCTTCGCCGAGCGCGCGCGCGAGGTCGCGCGTGGCGCGGACATCGTCGT
>JBHELW010000328.1:0-1687 GCA_046262915.1 Mycobacteriales bacterium
GGCGCAGCGGAGCTAGTCGGAATCGCGCGGCGCGGCGCGCGGGAACCGCACCGGCGTGCCTGCCCACCGCAGGCTCGTGACCGCCCCAGCGGCCGCGCTCGCCCACAGCAGCGCCGGGGCATCGAAGACGAGGGCGTTGATGAGCACGTAGCTCGGCCGCGACAGCGTGGCCGCGGCCGGCGGACGACCGGCGCCGAGCATGCCGAGGACGAGCGTGACGACGACGTAGGCAAGCGGCGGGATGACGAACGCGGCGAAGATGTCCTCGCGGTGCGCCTTGTAGGCAGCGAGTGCGCAGCCGAGCACGAAAAAGATGCCGAAGGTCGTGCCAAACCGCGGTCCGGTGACCGCGTCGACCACCGCGCCGAGCAGGCCGGACCCGACCGCGACCGCCGCCGCTCCCACAGCGGTAAGCCCACGCGTGTCCGCAAGCGGCGCGTCGCGGAGCAGCGCGCGGACGCGTGGCGGCAGCGACTCGCGGAGAGCCACCGGAAGGGCGGCGCGGACAGATACGGGTCGCGTGTCGTAGGTCGTCGACATGGCTGCTCCGGTGCACTCGTCTGCAACCAGGACGCTAGCGACGCGACGCCCCTTCGCCGGGGAGGCGCTCCGTCACACCGCGAAGCGGATGTTCATGACGTCGCCTTCGGCGACGACGTAGTCCTTGCCCTCGACCCGCAGCTGGGCCGCCGCCTTCGCCTTGTCCCACGAACCGGCTGCGACCAGCTCGTCGTAGCCCACGACCTCCGCGCGGATGAAGCCGCGCTGCAGGTCAGAGTGGATCACTCCGGCCGCCTCCGGCGCGGTCGCCCCCGCGCGCACCTCCCACGCGCGCGACTCGTCCTCACCTGCGGTGAGGAATGTCAGCAGCCCGATCCCGCGGTACGCCGCCGCGACGACCTGCGGCAGTGCGCGCGTCGCGACACCGAACTCCGCCAGCAGCTCGGCGGCGTCGGCCGCGTCCATCCCGCCGACCTCCGCTTCGAGTCGCGCCGGTACGACGATGGTCACGCTGTCAGCGCCCGCGAGTCCGTCGACCGCGGCACTCGCCGGAGTGGCCGCGGTGGCGTCGTCGTCGACGTTGATCACGACGACAAGCGGCTTCAGCGTCAATGGCGCGAAGTTGCGGAACACGACGAGCTCCGCGGGCTCCCATAGCTCCGTGCGGAGGAGCTGCCCGTCGTCGAGCACTGACTTCGCGCGCTCCAGCGCGGCAACTTCCGCGCCCGCGGCCTTGTCGCCGACGCGCGCCTTGCGCGCCGCGCGGTCGGCCGCGCCGGCGATCGCGGTGAGGTCCGCAAGCTGCAGCTCGAGCAGCAAGTCACCCAGCTCCGCGGTGGGGTCGGCGTCGTCGCCGAAGGCTCGGACGACGACGGCGAGCGCGTCGACTTCGCGCAACTGACCGAGCATCTGACCGGAAAGCCCCTCGCCGGCGCCCGCGCCCTTGGCGAGCCCGACGACGTCGACGAACTTCAGCTGCGCATAGACGGACTTCCGCGACTCGTGCAGGCGGGAGAGGACGTCGACCCGCTCGTCGGGAACCGGCACGATCGCGACGTTGGCCTTGCCCGACGCGCCGGTTGCGCCGGCGTGCGTCAGCGCGTTGAAGAACGTCGTCTTGCCGCTGTAGGGCGCACCGACGATCCCGACCTGTTTCACGGCTCCCTCTCGAAGGCGCCGCCCAGCG
>JBHELW010000329.1:0-1989 GCA_046262915.1 Mycobacteriales bacterium
GAGGTTGACGAGCTTGCCCGCCTTGCGCTCGACGAGCATCGCGTCACCGTCGAGGATGGCGACACCCGCGGAGTCGTAGCCGCGGTACTCGAGCCGGCGCAGGCCGTCCATGACGACCGTCAGCGCGTCCTGCTCGCCGACGTAGCCGATGATGCCGCACACGGCGCGCTCGCCTCCTCGCGGTCGATCTCAGGGTAGCGGCTGCGCGAGTTGCGGCCGCACAGCTACGCGGTGCCGATCTCGCGCTCGACGACCGCCGCGATCTGCGTCGCAACCCGACTCGCGTCGTCGTCCGTGGCCGCTTCCACCATGACACGGACGAGGGGCTCCGTTCCTGACGCGCGCACCAGCACCCGCCCGCTGCCGCCCAGCTCGCGCGTCGCGTCCGCAACGGCGGCGTCGATCGCGCCCGCACCAGCAAGGCTCGCCGTGTCCGCCACGCGCGCGTTGACGAGCACCTGTGGCAGCCGTTGCATGACAGTCGCCAGGTCCGCCAGCGAACGCTGCGTTCGCGCCATCTCGGCGACCAGCCGGAGCCCGGTCAGCACGCCGTCTCCCGTAGTCGCGTGGTCGGCGTAGATGAGGTGACCCGACTGCTCACCGCCGAGCCGCGCACCGGATGCGCGCATGGCTGCCAGGACGTAGCGGTCACCGACCGCGGTCTCGGTCACCGAGATGCCGCGTCCGGACATCGCCTGCTTGAACCCGAGGTTGGTCATCACCGTCGTGACGACTTCGTCGCCGGCGAGCTCCCCGCGCTCGTGCATGGCGACGGCCGCGATCGCCAGGATGACGTCACCGTCGACGACCGCACCGGTTGCGTCGACCGCGAGACAGCGGTCGGCGTCGCCGTCGTGCGCGAGGCCGATGTCCGCGCCGTGCTCGCGCACCGCTGCGGCGACGCGCTCCGGATGGGTCGACCCGCACCCGTCGTTGATGTTCAGACCGTCGGGTTCTGCGCAGATCGCCGTGACGTCGGCGCCTTTACGCCGTAGCGCCTCGGGCGCGACCCACGAGGCGGCGCCGTTTGCGCAGTCGACGACCACACGGATCCCGTCGAGGGAGGTGTCGACCGCCGCGGCGAGGTGTTCGACGTAGCGCTCGCGCGCGTCGCGCTCATCGCGCACGCGCCCGATGTCGCCCGCTGTGGGGCGCGTGCGGGTTGCGGCCAGCCGCCGCTCGATCTCGTCTTCGACGGCGTCGCCCAGCTTGTAGCCGGCCGCGTCGAAGAACTTGACGCCGTTGTCGGGCATCGGGTTGTGGCTGGCGGAGAGCACTACGCCGAAGTCCGCCCCGAGTACGGTCGTGAGGTACGCGACGCCTGGCGTCGGCACCACGCCGACGCGCACGACGTCTACGCCGGCCGCGGTAACTCCCGCGACGACTGCCGCTTCCAACATCTCGCCGGAGGCGCGCGGATCGCGGCCGACGACGGCAACCGCCCGTCGCGCTCGAGCTGCGCCGGCGAGAACGTCGGCAGCCGCGGCGCCCAGCGAGAGAACGAGCTCCGGCGTCAGGTCGGTGTTGGCGACGCCGCGGACTCCATCCGTGCCGAAAAGGCGGCTCACCACAACAGACAAGCGTGCGAAGGCACGCAAGCGAGCGAGAACGCCGCCACGCGGCCGGTTACCGCTTGGAGTACTGCGGAGCCTTGCGGGCCTTCTTCAGGCCGTACTTCTTGCGTTCCTTGACGCGGGCGTCGCGGGTGAGGAAGCCCGCCTTGCGCAGCGCCGGGCGGTCCTCGGCCTCAGCCTCGACCAGCGCACGCGAGACAGCGAGACGCAGCGCGCCCGCCTGTCCCGACACGCCGCCGCCTTCGAGGAGCGCGATGACGTCGTACTTGTCGGTCTTCTCGAGCGTCTTGAACGGCTCGCTGACCAGCTGCTGGTGAACCTTGCTCGGGAAGTAGTCGTCGAGCGTGCGGCCGTTGAGCTTCCACTGACCCGTACCCGGGATGAGGCGGACGCGGACGATCGCCTCCTTGCGGCG
>JBHELW010000330.1:0-1465 GCA_046262915.1 Mycobacteriales bacterium
TGTTACGTCGACCGGCTCGCCGATGGCCGCAGCCAACCCGATCGCGTCCCGGGCATCCGCGACGACGACCTCGTCCGCCAGGCCAACGGCGGACAGCAGTGTCGCCTCGCGGTCGTTGGGAACGACACCGACGCAGCGCACGGCACCCGCGGCGCGCGCCGCGGCCAGGGCCAGTGAGCCGGACTTGCCGGCGGCGCCGAGGACGGCGACGTCGCAGCGCCCCGCGGTTCTGCCTTCGACGTAGCCGCTCACAACGCGCGTGGTGAGCGCCGGGGCACCGCACACGTCCAACGCCGCCAATGCGAGCGGCCCCGGGAGGTCGTCGGGCAGCCCCGCGGCGATCGAGCGGGCGAAGAGGATTGCCGAGCCCTCCGCTGGCACCTGCTCGGAGCGGCCGTCCCAGCGCGCGAGCTCGTCGGTGATGCGCAGTGGCGTGAGCGTCAGCGAGACGAGCGTCGCGACGCGCTCCCCCACGGCCAGCCCGAGCGGAGAGTCTGGTCCCACCTCGTCCACCGTGCCGATGAGCATGCCGCCGGAGCCGGTGACGCTGTTGTGCATCTTCCCGCGACGTCGGACGGTCTCGAGCACGGCGGCGCGGACCCCATCACCATCGCCGTGACTCTCGCGGAGCTGCCGGAATGACGCCGCGTCGAGGTTGAGCCGCTCGACGGCGACGCGTACCTCATCGCGATAGATCTCCGGGGTCGCGTCGAGGACGTCGGCGGCTTGCGGCAGCACCCCGGCTGGCGACACGACCCGGTGCAGCCCGAGGGGCGAGGACGGCGCTGTGCGGACCACGCGTCCTCCCGGGAAATCAGCCGCCGCAGCAGGCAATGTGGCGGAAAGTCTCCGGCAGATCGTTGATTCCGCCGGATGTTCTCCGTAATGTAGCGCGAAACGGCGGGCGACACGAGGGAGGCGTAGTGAGCGTGACCTCCGGTGCGCAGCCGTTCGCCTACCCGCCCGCGCGGCAGTTCGCAGAGCCCGACTGGACGCGGCTACCGGGCTTCGCCGACGTCACCCGCGCGGACTGGGAGTCGGCGCAGTGGCAGCGGGCCCACTGCGCGAAGAACCTCGCTCAGCTAAAGGCGGTGTTCGGTGACTTCCTGACTGACGAGCTGCTCGCCGACATCGAGCGCGACCAGGCCGAGCGCGCGACGATGTCCATCCTCGTCACCCCGCAGATGCTCAACACCATGGACGAGTCGGACCTTTACGCCGACCCGGTACGGCGCTACATGCTTCCGGCGTACTCCGACCGCGACCCGGCGTGGCCGTCGCACCCGAAGGCCATGCGCGACTCACTGCACGAGCACGAGATGTGGGCGGTCGAGGGGCTGACGCACCGCTACCCGACCAAGGTGCTGGCCGAGATGCTCCCGACGTGCCCGCAGTACTGCGGCCACTGCACGCGGATGGACCTGGTCGGCAACTCGGTGCCGCAGGTGACGAAGCTGAAGTTCGC
>JBHELW010000331.1:0-8687 GCA_046262915.1 Mycobacteriales bacterium
GCCAAGGCCGCGGGAGTGGCGGCTGGCAGGTCCGCTGCGAGCGTCGCGACGCCGGCATCCGGGTGAAGATCCCGGGCCCGAGCCGCGCCTTCGCGCAGCGCCGCGTTGAGGCCATGGTCGTCGGCGTCCGCGACCACCACCGCACCGAGCGCGCGGAGTCGGTCCGCGGCCCGCGGGTCGTTCGTCACGACCACGACCGCGGTAACGAGTGGGCACGCGACTGCGGCCGACGCGACGTCCGCGGCCATCGCCAAGGCCAACTCGGCGCGGTCGCCGGGCGCACCGGTCAGCCGCGTCTTGGCGACCGTCAGCTCCTTGACGGGCATCACGACGACCCAGCCGCGGGCCGCGCTGTCGCCGTCGTGCACGAGCGGCGAGGCTAGTGCGAGGATCGGTCGCGATGGCCGACACCCGAAGGCGCAAGGCGGAGCCGTGGTTCCGTTTCGCGATCCTGACCATCAAGCCCGCGTTGCTCGTGCTCCTCCGCCGCCGGCACAGCGGGCACGAGCACATTCCCCAGTCCGGCGGCGTCATCGTCGCCGCGAACCACATCTCGTACGTCGATCCGCTCGACCTCGCGTTGTTCGTCCTCAACGCTGGGCGCCGCGTCCGCTATCTCGCGAAGTCGACTCTGTTCAAGGTGCCGGGCTTCGGGACGCTGCTCCGCGGCTGCCATCAGATTCCGGTCTATCGCGACTCGCCCGACGCCAACCTCGTGCTGCGGGACGCGATCGCCTCGGTGAACGCGGGTCAGTGCCTGGTCATCTACCCCGAGGGCACCGTGACGCGCGATCCCGACGGGTGGCCGATGCGGGCGAAGACCGGCGTGGCCCGCGTCGCGCTCGCGACGGGCGCGCCCGTCGTCCCGATCGGCCAGTGGGGCGCGCAGCACGTGCTGCCCTACAAGTCCAAGCGGCCAAAGCTGTTCCCCCGCAAGGTCTTGCAGGTCAAGGCCGGACCCCCCCTCGACTTCTCGCGCTACGCCGGGCAGCCCCAGACGGTCGAGCTCTTGCAGCAGATCACCGACGAGATCATGCGCGCGGTGACCGAACTCGTCGCCGACCTGCGCGGCGAGACCCCGCCGGCGAAACCGTTCGAGTTCCGGCGTAGCAGCGAGCGGCGGAAGACGGCGTGAGCCGCGCCGCGGTACTCGGGTCGGGCTCGTGGGGCACGGTGTTCGCCGCCGTTCTCGCGGACGCGGGGACGAAGACGACGCTGCTCGCGCGTCGCCCCGAGCTGGCGGAGTCCATACGCGACCGGCACGAGAATCCTGACTACCTGAGCGGCATCTCGCTGCCGGAGTCGCTCGCGGCGACGACCGAGCCGGCCGAGGCCCTCGACGGCGCCGACTTCGTCGTCCTCGCCATCCCATCCCAGACGCTCCGGGAGAACCTCGCCGGCTGGGCGCCGCTGCTCCCGACCGACGCCGTGCTCGTGTCCCTGATGAAGGGGATCGAGCTCGGCACCACGAAACGCATGAGCGAAGTGATCGTCGAGGTCACCGGCCGATCGGCGGCGCAGGTCGCGGTCGTCAGTGGGCCGAACCTCGCCAAGGAGATCGCCCGCAAGCAGCCCGCCGCGACCGTCGTCGCCTGCGCGGACGCGGGCGCTGCTGAGCGGCTCCAGGACGCCTGCCTGACGCCGTACCTGCGGCCGTACACCAACACCGACGTCGTCGGGTGCGAGGTCGGCGGCGCGGTGAAGAACGTCATCGCGCTCGCGACCGGCATGGCCGACGGGATGGGCTTCGGTGACAACACGAAGGCCTCGCTGATCACGCGCGGGCTGGCCGAGATCACCCGGCTCGGGCTGGCGCTCGGCGCGGAACCGATGACCTTCATGGGGTTGGCCGGCATGGGTGACCTCGTCGCGACGTGCATGAGCCCGCTGTCGCGCAACCACATGGTCGGCGAGGCGCTCGGCCGGGGCCGTAGCCTCGACGACGTCATGGCAGAGATGCGCATGGTCGCCGAGGGCGTGAAGTCCTCGAAATCGATCGTCGACCTCGCGCGCCGCAACGGCATCGAGATGCCGATCAGCGAACATGTCGTTCGAGTCGTCCACGAGGGCATGCAGCCGAAGGACATGGTGCGCAGCTTGATGTCGCGCGAGGCGAAGGCGGAGGCGGAATGACCAAGGACGCGCGGCGTTACGGGATGGGCACTCGGGCCGTACACCCGCCGGCACCACCGGTTCCCGCCCAACGCCCGATGGGACTTCCCACCTACCGCACCGCCGCCTTCATCTTCGACAGCGCGGAGGACTACTCCGACATCCTCAACGACCGCAAGCCCGGCTACACCTACAGCCGCATCGACAACCCGACGGCCGATGCGTTCGCCCTCGGGGTCGCCGAGCTGGAGGGCGCCGAGGCCGCGCAGCCGTTCGCGTCCGGCATGGCAGCCATCTCCACGGTGCTGCTGGCGTTCCTCTCGACCGGAGATCATCTGGTCGGGCAGAGCCAGCTTTACGGCGGAACGTTCTCGATGATCCGGCACGTGCTGCCGCGCTTCGGCATCGACTCGACTCTCGTCGACGGTGCCGACCTCGACGCGGTCGCGTCGTCAATTGGCCCGAAGACGCGCCTCGTCTGGGTCGAGACGCTGGCCAACCCGGCGATGACGGTCGCTGACCTGCCCGCACTGGCTGAGCTGGCGCACGCGCACGACGCGCTGCTCGTTGTCGACTCGACGTTCGCGTCACCCGTTGTCTGCCGACCGTTGGAGTGGGGAGCCGACATCGTCGTGCACTCGGCGACGAAGTATCTCGGTGGCCACGGCGACGTTACCGGCGGCGTGGCCCTCGGCTCCGCGGAGCTGATGAAGCAGGTGCGCGCGCTGCGCATCGACCTCGGCGGCTCGCTTGCCCCCGACGACGCATTTCTGCTGCAGCGCGGGATATCGACGATGCCCTTGCGGGTCGAGCGGCACTGCGCCAACGCCCTCGCCTTCGCGGAGGCCATGTCACGGCATGCGCGCGTCGAGCGCGTCGACTATCCAGGGCTCACCGGCCACCCGCAGCACGGGCTCGCCGGCAAGCTCTTCGACGCCGACTCGCGAGGGCAGACGATGTACGGCGCGATCGTGACGCTGACCCCGCGCGGGACGAGCGAGTCCGGCTTGGCACTGTGCAACGGGCTGCGCCTAGCGCACGTCGCGACGAGTCTGGGGGGAGTGTCGACGAAGGTCAGCCACGTCGCGTCGACCACGCACCGCCAGCTCGACGAGGCGGCGCTCGCGGCGTGTGGCATCGCGCCGAGCACGGTGCGCGTCAGCGTCGGGATCGAGGACGTCAACGACCTGATCGAGGACTTCGAGCAGGCGCTCGACGCGCTCCCGGCGTAACTCGCCTTGTCGAAGATCCGCCTGGCTGTTCTCTTCGGCGGACGCAGCACCGAGCACTCGATCTCTTGTGTTTCAGCGGGCAGCGTGCTGGCCGCGATCGACCGGGACACCTACGACGTCGTCGCGGTCGGCATCACCCCGGACGGCCGGTGGGTGCTCGCCCCCGACGATCCGCGCGCGCTCGAGCCACACGGCGGCGAGCTGCCGCGCGTCGATGAGTCGGGTGCGGCGGTCGTCCTCGCGGGCGATCCGTCCGCAAACCGGCTGACGGTTTCGCCACCCGGCGACGTGCCGCGCGAGCTCACCGACGTAGACGTCGTCTTTCCACTGCTGCACGGCCCGTACGGCGAGGACGGCACCGTCCAGGGCCTGTTGGAGCTCGCCGGAATCCCGTACGTCGGGAGTGGGGTGCTCGCGAGCGCGGTCGCGATGGACAAGGAGTACATGAAGCTCGTCCTCGGCGCGCGTGGCCTCCCGATCGGGCGCTACGCGGTCATCGCCCCGAGCGACTGGCCGGCGCGACGCAGCGACGTCGTCGCGCGGATATCCGCGGACCTCGGGTTCCCGGTCTTCGTCAAGCCCGCGCGTGGTGGGTCGAGTATCGGGATCAGCAAGGTCGACGATGCGGGGGCGCTCCCCGACGCGGTCGACGAGGCGCGCCGCCACGACCCCAAGCTGATCGTCGAAGCGGCGATCGACGCGCGCGAGGTCGAGTGTGCCGTTCTGGGCGGCTTGCGCGGTGCGCCCCCGGAGGCCAGCCAACCGGCGGAGATCCGGGTGGCGAGCGGGTACGTGTTCTACGACTTCGAGGCGAAGTACCTCACGGACGCCACCGACTTCGACATCCCGCCGGATCTGCCGGCGGCGACGATCGCGGAGGTCCAGCGGCTGGCTGTCGCGGCGTTCCAGGCCCTCTCGTGTGAAGGGCTCGCACGCGTGGACTTCTTCATCACGGGCGATGGCACGCCGGTGGTCAACGAGGTGAACACCATGCCGGGGTTCACGCCGATGTCGATGTACCCGCGGATGTGGGCCGCCTCCGGGCTGGACTACCCCGGGCTAGTCGACCGGCTCATCGCCCTCGCATTGGAGCGGGGGACCGGTCTGCGCTAACCGCTACGTGCGTCGTCGCGCAACCAGAGTCCCACGACGGACGGTTGCATCGTTGTCCGGACTACCGCGAGCAAGTCGGCGCGGACCGCCTCCAGTCCCACCTCGCTGCGCAGCCGGAGGCTGAATGCATCGACAGCCTGCTGGGCGTCGTAACGGGCGCGGTTGAACCGCCTGTCTACGGCGAGTTGGACCCGCCGTCGTAGCGGGTGGAACAGCGCGGCGACGGCCAACGTCGCGCCGGCTACGGCAGCGGAGCTGCCGCTGGGGACCAGCCCGGTGACGCCGGTGACAACCGCGAAGTACGTGATCGCGAGCAGTCCCGTGACCAGGGCGTAGGAGACGGTCCGGCTGATGATGCGGTCGATGTCGTAGAGCCGGTAGCGCGTGATTGCCACCCCGAAGGCGACCGGCGCGACCAGTGCCAGCGGCACCCTCGCGACGAACGCGTAAGACGACGGCACGCCGGCCAGGATGGTCCCGGACTCGTAGCCGGCCTCCACGGCCAGCGTGACGACCGTGACTCCGATGGCGAAGACGAAGAACCGCATTTGCTCTCGGAGAGCGCCGCGGGCACGGCGCAACCGAAGGAGCAGCGACGCTAGTGCGCCGGCGGCGACGACCGCGCACGCGGGGAGCACAACCCAGGAGCCGGTTATGCCGAGCCAGCCCGTGCGACCCGCGGCTCGGACACCGAACGGGTTGCGTATCGGAACCGTCGGATCGAGGCGCCCGGGGCGCACGGCGGTCAGCAGGGCATGGGCGACGACGAGGAGCAGTGTCAGTCGTACCAGCCACCGCCATCGGGCGGAGAGCGGTCGGCCGTCTGGGAACAGCTGCGGGACGAGCGTGATGAAGGGAAACCAGAAGATGTCGCCCAACACCAAGCCCGCCCACACGACCGCGCTCACGCCGGGCAGAGACCCAGGCTCGACCACGGCGCCATGGATCCCGTACTGCTGGGTCGCCATCGCGGCGCCGGATCCCAGCCCGACGACGACGAAGATCCATGCGACGCGGTTGCGTGGATGCTTGGACAGCACGACGGCAGCCAGCATTGGCCACGCGACGATCCAAACGAGCGTCGGCAGCCAGTGCTGGTTCGTGATCGCGTAGCCGCCGCGGACGTCGATGAACAACAGCACGGCGTAGCCGACGGCAAGGACGGTCGACAGGCCCGCAGCGGCCCACGCGATCCGCGCCGTGCGCACCGGACTCACAGTCTCACGCGCTCGCTCTCACTATTCGGTCATCGGCCGAGGGCGGCCACCGCGGGCGCGAGCTGGGCGAGGAAGCCACCCTGCCCGGCGTAGTCCTTCGGGACGATGAGCGCGACGGTGACGAGAGTCTTCGGGGTTGACCACACGACGTCGGCGCCGCGCAGCTGCTGGTGCCAGGCGACGCCGTTGACGTTGATCAGTTGGGCCGCGGGTGCGGTTGCGGCTGCGGGCGGGACGACCCCGCACTGCAGGACGATCGGCGGAGCTCCCCAGGCGGCGACACGCGGCGAAGCGGGTTCGGTCTTGAGTCGGCGTTCGTCGCCCAGTCGCACCGGCAGTGCATCGGTGAGTCGGGCGCAGGCCGCGTCCGTCGACGGGCCGCCGGTTGCTAGCGGCAGCAGAGCGCCGGCATCGGCGGCGCGGAACGTCCTAGTGCGGTTGCGGTCGACGGCACTGCGGGCGGTGACGGAGATCGCGAGCGCCGCAGCAAGCACCAACCCCCACCGCAGTCGACGGTGCGGTGGCCTGGCTGAGATCAGAGGTGGACGACCGGGCAGGTCAACGTCCGGGTGATGCCATCTACGGACTGGATGCGCGCGACCACGAGCTTGCCGAGCTCATCGACGTTGCGCGCCTCGGCGCGGACGATGACGTCGTAGGGACCGGTCACGTCTTCGGCCTGCGTCACGCCCTTGATGTCCTGGATGGCGCGCGCTACGGCCGCAGCCTTGCCGACCTCTGTCTGAATCAGGATGTAGGCCTGCACTGCCACTGCGACGCTCCCCTCGTGGACCGAGCCGGGAACGGTACACGTTGTTTGTCGGCGCCGCCGTAGGGTCGGGCGGTGGCTGACGAGACGCTCGCCGACGTCGGCGAGTTCGGCGTCATCGACCGGGTCATCGCCCGGTTGCGGGTCAGCGACGATGTCCTCGTCGGTCCAGGCGACGACGCCGCGGTCGTCTCGAGTCCCGATGGGCGGGTCGTCGTAACGACCGACGTGCTGGTCGAAGGCCGGCACTTCCGGCTGGAGTGGTCGAGCCCGTACGACGTCGGACGCAAGGCCGCCGCGCAGAACCTCGCGGACGTCGTCGCGATGGGCGCCCGGCCAACGTCGCTGCTCGTCGGCTTCGGCGCGCCCGCGGACACCCCGATTGCTACGGCGGAGGCGATCGCCGACGGGTTGCGCGACGAGGCGGGCGCGGTCGGCGCGTCAGTGGTCGGCGGCGACACGGTAGGTGCGGACTGCCTCGTAATCTCGGTGACGGCGCTCGGCGATCTCGGCGGACGCGCGCCGGTACGCCGTAGCGGGGCGCGCGTTGGCGACGCCGTCGTTCTCATCGGCCGGGTTGGCCATGCGCAAGCCGGGCTCGACATCCTGCGCGCGGACGACGCGGCACTCGCCGCGCGCTTCGTGGAGCTTGTCGACGCGCACCGCAGGCCCATCGTGCCTTACGACGCGGCACTCGCCGCCGCGATGCACGCGACAGCGATGATCGACGTCAGCGACGGCCTGCTCGCGGACGCCGCGCACATCGCGACGGCATCCGGCGTAGCGCTCGAGATCGACGTCGCGACCGTCGACACGGCAGCGCTGCAGGGCGCGGCGGGCGCGCTCGGCGTCGACGCGGCTCGCTGGGTCCTCGCGGGTGGCGACGACCATGCGTTCGTCGTCACATGTGCCCCGGAGGACGTCGCTGGGGACGGCGTAGTCATCGGCCGAGTCGTCGACGGCTCGGGCGTCCACATCCACGCCGCGGACGTGCCACCGACAGCGGGATGGGACCACTTCGGCGCGACACCATGAGTGATATCCCACGCGTCCTGACCGTCGCCGGGTCCGACTCGGGCGGCGGGGCCGGGATCCAAGCCGACCTGAAGACGATGCTGGCGCTCGGCGTGCACGGCGCGAGCGCGCTCACCGCAGTCACCGCGCAGAACTCGCTCGGGGTCCAGGGGTGGTGGCCACTGCCGACCGATGCAGTTCGGATGCAGATCCGGTCGGTACTCGATGACATCGGCGCCGACGCGGTGAAGACGGGCATGCTCGGTGCCGCCGAGGTCGTGCACGCGGTCGCAGACGAGCTACGCGATGTCTCGGTCCCGATTGTCGTCGACCCCGTCTGCGCGTCGAAGCACGGCGACCCGCTGCTCGCACCCGATGCCGTGTCCGCGCTGCGCGATCGCATCGTCCCGCTCGCCGCCGTCGTCACGCCGAACCTCGGCGAGGTCCGGCTGCTCACCGGCGTCAGCGTCGACGGCCCGGGCGACCTACGCCGCGCCGCCGAGGCGGTGCACGCCCTCGGTGCGCGCTGGGCGCTCGTCAAGGGCGGGCACCTCGCGGGTGACGCCGTCGACCTGCTTTACGACGGCGAGCGCGCGATCGAGCTGCCGGCGGCGCGGCTGGACAACCGGCACACCCACGGCACGGGTTGCACGCTGGCGTCCGCGATCGCGGCCTTCCTCGCGCGCGGTGACGACGTCGAACGCGCGGTGCGCCGCGCGAAGGGCTACGTCACCCGCGCGATCGCGTCCGGCTTCGCGGTGGGGGCGGGCATCGGGCCGGTCGACCACGCGTGGCGCTGGCGCGCGGAGGCAATGGCCGAGAACGAGCTGTAAGGCGGCGCGCTAGACGGCGCGCGCGACCTTGCCAGCCTTGATGCACGACGTGCAGACGTTGAGCTTCTTCGGCGTCTTGCCGACGAGCGCGCGCACCGACTGGATGTTCGGGTTCCAGCGGCGCGGCGTGCGGCGGTGCGAGTGCGACACCGACATACCGAAACCGGGCCCCTTGCCACACACATCGCACACGGCAGCCACGGTTGATCACTCCCAGAGAATCGTTCACAGACAGCGGGGCAAGGCAGCACCCGCAACAAGACCGTCGAGAAGTCTAACCGCTCGCGGCCGGGAACGTCGCCGCACCCCCCGATCCGGCGTCGGAACTCACTCGATCGACCCGTCCTGTCAGACCACATGGGTACCCTCCGCCCGTGCTGCAGGCGCTGGATGACGC
>JBHELW010000332.1:0-6152 GCA_046262915.1 Mycobacteriales bacterium
CCCGCCGCGCGTTCCGGTCGGACACCCGGCTCAGGTCGAAGTGCGGTTGCACAACGTGTCGCGACTTCCTACGTCGGTCCTCCTCGTCGAGGACGAGCTGAGCTACACGCTCGGGTCACGACCGCGCTTCGTCCTCGACCGCGTCGAGGCCGGCGGCCGGCGCGTCGTGCGCTACCCCGTGCGCGCCGACGTCCGTGGCCGCTACCGCATCGGTCCGCTCACCGTGCGCCTCGCGGACCCGTTCGGCCTCTGCGAGCTGCGCCGCGCGTTCGCGACGGTCGACGAGCTCGTCGTCACGCCGATCGTGTCGCCGTTGCCCGCGACGGGACTCGGCGGCGAATGGGCGGGCGGTGGCGAGACGCAGGCGCGCCAAGTGGCCTCCGCGGGTGAGGACGACGCGTCGACCCGCGAGTACCGGCACGGCGACGACCTGCGCAAGGTGCACTGGAAGTCGACGGCGCGCACCGGCGAGCTCATGGTCCGGCGCGAGGAGCAGCCGTGGCAGAGCCGCGCGACGCTCGTGCTCGACACGCGCCGGCACACGCACTACGGCGACGGGCCCGGGTCGTCGTTCGAGTGGGCCGTCAGCGCGGCGGCGAGCCTCGGGGTGCACCTTGCCGGCGGTGGCTACACGTTGCGCTTCGTCACAGACACCGGTCTCGACGTACCGGCGCCAACCCCCGGCTCCGCCGACGGTGTGCTGCTCAACGAGCTCGCCGTGATCCAGCCCTCCAGCGCGGGCTCGCTCTCCACGGCCGCCGGACTCCTGCGGCGTGGCGGCGGCGAGGGGCTCATCGTCGCGGTGCTCGGGCTGCTGACCCCCGAGGAGGCGATGGTCATCGGGCGGCTGCGGCACACGGCCTCGGCGTGCATCGCGGTCCTCGTCGACAGCGCGTCGTGGGGCTCGATGGGTCCGCGCGACCGGGCTGAGGCGGCGGCCGCACTCGACGCCAGCGCCACGCTGCTGCGTGAAGCGGGGTGGCGCGTCCTCGTCGCCCGGCATGGCACGACGCTGGCGTCGCTGTGGCCGCAGGCCGCACGCCGGCCGGTCGGCACGTTGTCCGGAGCGCGGCGATGAGTCGCGGTCACCCGGAGCTGCGGCTCGGCGTCGCGGCGATGGGTGCGGTCGTGCTAACCGCGACATCGCTCGGCGCCGTGTTCACGTCGTACGAGTGGGTGCGCGCGGCGGTGTTGGCGGCGGCCGTCGCTTTCGCCGTCGGCGCGCTGGGCCGCCGCCTCGAGGTGCCGACGCTGCTCGCTCCCGGGCTGTCGGCGCTCGGCCTCGCGGTGTTCGTCACGGCCGTTTTCGCGCCGGCCACCGCCGTGCTCCGCATCATCCCCACCGGTGCGACGGTCGACGCAGTGGCGGCGTCACTGCGCGCGGCCGGAAATGACATCCGCACGCTTGTCGCGCCGGTCGACGTGTCCCCCGACCTCCGACTCGTCGCGGCCGCGGGCGTCTACGCCGTCGCCGCGTTGGTCGACCTGCTCGTGTTCCGGCTCTCGCGCGTGTCCGCCGCAGGTTTGCCCCTACTCGCCCTGTTTGCGGTCCCGGCCGCACTGTCGTCGGGTGGCGTCGGTCTGGCGCCCTTCGTCCTCGGCTGCGCGGGCTACCTGCTGTTGCTGCTCGCGGAGAGCCGGCATCGGCTGGGCCGGTGGGGCCGCCGGCTCGACTACGAGGTCTCGCCGGATGGGCTGCCACGGCTGACGTCGTTCCACCGGCTGGGTCGCCGGCTCGGCGGTGCCGCGATCGCAGCCGCAATCGTCGTTCCTGGTCTCCTGCCGTCGCTCGGCGGCGGTCTGCTCGGCACCGGCCCGGACGGCGGGCATGGGGGGCGCGGCGGCAGCACGTCGGCCGCGACCTACAACCCGATCACGCACCTCAAGCGCGACCTCGTCCTCGACAAGCCGCGTGAGCTGATGCGCGTGCGCACCGCGCGTCCGGCGTACCTCCGACTCACGTCACTCGACTACTTCGACGGCTCGACCTGGCGGCAGAGCGACGATCTCGAGGCGGGCGAGGACCAACGCGTCTCACGCAAGCGCGGGCTGCCGGAGCCCGACGGGCTGACGACCGCGCCGCGCGAGACGGCGACCTACGACGTGCGCGTCGACAGCCTGGACGTCCGCTGGCTGCCCGCGCCGTATGCGCCGCAGCAGGTCTCCGTAAAGGGTGACTGGCGCTACGACGAGCGGTCGCTGACGGTCTTCTCCACCCGCAAGACGACGCGCAAGCTCAGCTACTCGCTGACCTCCACCCTCGCGAACCCGACCCCCGACGAGCTCGCCGCCGTGCCGGCCGAGGAGTTCGCGGACGGCGACGCCGAGCGGCAGCTACCGCCGAACCTGCCATCGCTCCTCTACGAGACGCTCCAGGAGTGGATCGCCGGCGCGCAGACGCCGTACGAGCGAGTCCTCGCGATCCAAGACCACCTGCGCGGCCCCGAGTTCGCCTACGACGTGCGGGTGCCGCAGGGCAACGGGCTGGACGCGCTGTCGAGCTTCCTGACCGGGCGCCGCGGTTACTGCGAGCAGTTCGCGGCCGTGATGGCGGTGATGGTGCGCGCGCTGGGCCTCCGCGCGCGCGTGGCGATCGGCTTCACGCCCGGGCGACTGCGGCCTGACGGCGAGTACTCGATCAGCAACCGCGACGCGCACTCGTGGCCGGAGGTCTTCTTCCCGGGTGCGGGCTGGCTCGCGTTCGAGCCGACACCCCGTACCGACTCACCCGTCGCGCCGGCGAGTTATGCCGCGACGACGACGCGGGGCGGCGATGCCGGTGCCGCTCCGCGGCCCGGAGATGCGGGCCGCCCGACGGCGACCGCGGCACCGTCCGCCCGCCCGAACCAAGCCGCGAACGCGCTCGAGCGCCAGCTCGACAACGCCCCGACGGATGCCGCTGCGGGGCGCACCGGCGGCCGCCGCTCCGCAGCACCATGGGTGGCGGCGGGGGTGGTCGTCCTCGTGCTGTGTGCCGTGGCGCCGGGTATCGGTCGCCGCGTCTACTGGCGGCGGCGCTGGCGCGCGGCATCGACACCGGTCGCGCGCGCGCACACGGCGTGGGACCAGCTCGCCGACGACGCGCGGGACGCGGGTCTCGGCTGGCGGGCGAGCGATTCGCCGCGCGCCGCCGCCCGCCGGCTCGTCGAGGACGCGAGCCTCAGCGCCGACGCCACCGCCGCGGTCGCTGTCCTGGCGAGCGCCGCCGAGCGCGCGCGCTACGCCCGCACGTTCGCGACGACCGACGACCTCATGGCCGCCGCGCACCGCGCGCGCACCGCACTGCTCGGGCAACTGAGCGCTCGCGGCCGCGCGGCCGCAATCGTCCTCCCGCCGTCCGCGCTGGGGCGTGCCCAGCGCTGGACGGTCACGGCGTACGACGCGGTGCAGCAGCGCCGCCAGCGGTTCGTGTCCCGAGTGCTCGCCCCGTTGCCCGGACCCGTGCGCCGCGCCTTCGACCGCGCCTAGCCACGGCGCAGCGCGGCGTCAGCTCGTCGCAAAGCGCTCCAACGCGTCGCGCGCGCGCAGCCGGACGTGGTTGCGCTGCACCTCGATCCAGCCGCGCCGTTGCAGCCCGGCGAGCGCCCTATTGAGGGACTGGCGGGTCACGCCGAGCCGAGCGGCGACCTCGGACTGCGCCATGCCGAGCTCCGCGTCGTCACTACCGGGGCCCGCGGTCTCGAGCAGCAACTTCGCCAGCCGCCGCGGCAGGTCGAGGAACACAAGGTCAGCGGTCGACCCGGTGAGCCGGCGAACCGTGGCCGCGAGCTCCTGCGCCACGGCGTGCGCGACACGCGGCGACTGGGCGAGCAGGTCGACGACGACCGCGGCCGGCACGGCGAGCAGCTCGACGTCGTCCAATGCCTCAGCACCGGCCGAGCGCACGTCACCGTCGAGGATCCCGAGCTCACCCAGGGCGTCGCCGGGACCGAGTACGGCGAGCACCAGCTCCTCGCCGCGCGTCGAGCCGACGAGAACTTTGACGCGCCCGCTGATGACGACGAAGAGGTGTTCGCTCGGCTCGCCTTCGACGAACAGCACCTGGCCGCGCGCGAGCCGCCGCGGAAACGAGGCCGACACCACCCGGGCGAGCTCCTCGGGAGTGGCGCCCGAGAAGACACTCACCCCGCTCAGCAGCGCGGTCGCGTCAGGCACGTCGCAAAACCTAGACGCCATGTGCCGCGTTGCGCGCGACGGCGCGCAGCACGGTCTTGACCTCGTACGGCGTGAGGTGGGGGTGCTTCGAGAGCAGCCGCGCGACGAGCCCGGCGACGTGCGGCGCCGCGAACGAGTTGCCGGTCGCGACGATGCGCCCGGCGTTGAGCCACGGCACCTCGACGTCGATGCCCGGCGCGCCGAACTCGACCGGCGGCGTCGGGTTGCAGTCCAGCGCGAAGGGGTCGGTGCCCTCGTTCGCGGCAACCGAGACAACGGCCGCGTACTGCGACGGGTAGCTCGGCGCCGGCGTGTTGTTGACGGCGCACACCAGGACGACGCCCGCGAAGTAAGCCTCGTCGGCGAGCTCGTGGAAGACGCCGAAGAACTCGTTCTTGCTCGTCGACAGGCTGAGGTTGACCACCCGTGCCCCGAGCGCGATGGCCTCGCGCAGGCCGGCGGCGAACACTTGCGCCTTGCCGCTGAGCCGCTCCCCCAGCACGCGCACGCTGTGCAGCCGGCACTCCGGGGCGACCCGCCGGATGATCCCCGCGCACGCGGTGCCATGCCCGAACAGGTCCGGGTGCGGTCCCCGCGCGACGCTCACCGACTCCCTCGTCGCGTCCCAGGTGAGGGCAACAGCGCTCTGCACCGACCCCACCGCCGGGTGCGTGGCCTCGATGCCGCTGTCGACAACGGCGACGTCGACCCCCGCGCCCGTCGCGTCGCCGAAGGCCCACTCCGCGGTGATCTCGCGCTCGAGCACCGGAACGGGGCGAAGGACGTCGGGCAAGAACGCCTCCGACCACGCCGGCCTCAGCCCGGACGTTGCGACCGCCTCTCGGTGTGGGCGGCGACTTCCCGCACGATGCGAAGCGCCAGCGCGCGGTCCGCCGGGCTCTGCTCGGCCAACGCGGCGAAGAGCGCGGCGAGCTCGGTCAGCTCGTCGTCGGGGCCTTCGCCGTCGGTCGCGGCTCGCTCGATGGCCGCGCGGAGGTTGCCGCTGTCGGCCGCGGCGTCCGCGAGCGCGCCCAGCAACACCCGTCCGACGTCGCGGAAGACCGCGGACGCCTCGATGGCGAGCGCCGCTTGCGCCGCGAAGAGGCCAAGCAGCTCCATGTCGTGCTCGGCGTCGCCGCGCGTGGTGTCGCGGTCGAGCAGTGACAGCACGCCGAGCATCCGTCGCGGAGACACCACCGGCACCGCGAGGATCGCCGTAGGGACGTAACCCGTGTGCTCCGCGACCTCGCGCGCGAAGCGTGCGTCGCCCTGCAGGTCGCTAATCGCCACCGGCTGCCCCGACATGACCACCCAGCCCGCGATGCCATGGCCCGACGGCATGTGCATCCCGCTGACGGACGCCGCGCCCGCGCCCGCGGCGGTGGTGTAGACGAGCTCCGACTCGTCGTCGGTCAGCAACGCGAGCGAGCACGCGGCGGCGCCGAAGAGCCGGCGCGCGGTCTCGGTGAGGGCGCGCAACAGCTCGTCGTAACCGCTGGGCTGCACGGCCGGCCCGAGAGCCGCAGCGAGGCCGCGCAGCTCCTCGAGCAGGCGCTCCGCGCGAGTCATCGATCTCTCCTTAGCTCGCCCGCGGTGCCGGGCACAGCAGCGGCCCCGCACCCGGTCGGATGCGGGGCCGCGGCTCTCGGTGCAGCTACAGCGACACGCTCGTCGGGGCGAGCTGCTGGTCACCGCTGTAGTTCAAGGTGACGCTGCCGCCGCCGGTCGGAGCGGTCCACGTCACCGTGGCCGTGCCGTTGTGCACCGTCGCGGTGCCGACCACGCGGTCGCCAACCTTGACGGTGATCTCGCCGCTCGCGGTGCCGGGCGTGACCGACCCCGACGCCTGCGCCGGGCCGACCTGCACATTGGTCGTCGTCGTCCCGGTCGCCGCCGCGGCAGTGTCGCCGATGACCTTGAGGGTCGAGGCCACCTTCTCGCCGGCGCGGTTCGCCGTGTCCTGCACGGTCTGCTTCGCGCCCGCCACCGTGCGGTCC
>JBHELW010000333.1:0-14350 GCA_046262915.1 Mycobacteriales bacterium
ACCTCGATCATCCGGTTGACGGCGTTGACGCCACCGCCGCCGATGCCAACCACCTTGATGACCGCGAGGTAGTTCTGCGGAGCTGCCACGCGCGTGAGACCTCTCTGGATGCTGGTCATTTAGCGCCACGCCCGCCGCGCCGCCGGTGATGCGGGGAAGGCATCACCGATCCGGACGCGACGGGCATGGAGCGTGGGAAGCAGCGCTTCGTCGCACTACCCTCACCGTCAACTAGATGGTTAGAGTTATGTCAACCTCAGGCTGTGGTTCGGCACAGTAGAAGTGTGTCGCGAACCGGTCAAGCCGGGCTGTGCATCAATAGCTCGCTGGCGTGTCCGGAGAGCTGACGTCGTAGCCGTGTGCCGGGTGCGAGAGCAGCCGCGCGAGCACCGCGGCCTTCCGGGCGGACTGCGCGCTGCTCCCCCACTGCACCGGTGCTCCGGTACGCAGGCGCAGCGCGATCGCGCCGCTCGCGCTCGCCGCGACGGTCGCTACCTGCCGGCGCAGCCCGGACGGCAGCGAACGGACAACCAGGACAACGGCCGCGCGCAGCGCGGGCGAGGCGTTCGCGGGCACGCGCACGCGCGGCACGTCAGCCGGCACAGCCGTGGTGCTGCCGAGCACGACGCCATCGATGTCGACAAGCACGAGCTCGCGTCCGCTCTCGATGACGAGCGCCGGGGTGCGTTCGACCACCGTCACGACGATCGACGCCGGCCAGTCGCGGCGCACCGCGACCCGGCGCACCTTGGGCAACGCGGCGATACGACGGTGAACCGCGTCTAGGTCGACGCGGAAGCTCCACTGCCCGGGTGGCACGTGCGCCGCGGCCCGCACCTCGCTCACCGCAACGAAACGGCCCGCGCCATGGACCTCGACGTCGTCCACGTCGAACACGCCGACCCGAACCGAAGTGGCCATAGCAACCGCGGCAGCGAATCCGGTGGCGAGCGCGACCCGCGCAGCCCGTCTCAACGGGTCACCGCGAACTCTCCAACGATGCGGACCTCCGGCATCAGCAGCGGACCACCGCGCTCGACGATGCGTCGGCGGACCTCGCCGATCAGGTGCCACACGTCCGACGCGCGCGCGCCCGCATCGACGACGATGAAGTTCGCATGCTTGCTGGACACACGCGCGGCGCCACGCCGTAGGCCCTTCAGGCCGGCCGCCTCGATGAGCCGGCCGGCCGACTCGCCCGGCGGGTTCGTGAACACCGAACCGCAGTTGCGCTCGCGTAGCGGTTGCGTCCGGCGTCGATACGCGCGCATCTCTGCAACGCGGGACTGTGTCGCCGTCGGATCGTCGCGAGCCAACCGCCACGACGCGGCGACGACGACGGACCGCGCGCCGAGCGAGCTCGTTCGATAGCCCAAACCCAGAGCGTCGCGCGGCACCCGAGCGGCCTGGGTGGCGTCCGGCGCCGCGACGTCGGCCCACACCAACGACTGCCCAGTGTCCCTTCCGTGCGCCCCGGCATTCATGCGTACCGATCCACCGACGCTCGCCGGGATCCCGGCGGCGAACTCGAGACCCGCAAGCCCCGCGCGCGCGGTTGCCGCGGCGAGCGCGGGCATCGACACCGCGCCGCCAGCCGTGACCGTGGCGTCAACGATGTGGAGCTCGCGGAAGCCGTTGCCGAGGCGCAGCACGATGCCGGGGAACCCGTCGTCCGCAATGAGCAGGTTGGAGCCGCGTCCGACGACGAGCAGCGGCACCTCGGACTCGTCCGTGCCGCCAAGAACGTCGAGTAGGGCCGCGAGCGCGGGTGCGTCGACGACTTCCACGAAGCACCGGGCCGCGCCACCGACGCCGAACGTCGTCGCGGCCGCGAGCGGCGCGTCGCGCCGGACGGCCACGCCGCGCCGCTCGATCTCGTCGACCACGGCAGCAACGCGGGTGCGGTCAGCCGCCGGGCACCACGGTGTCGGGAGGAACTCGTCGGCTGCATCGCTCACGAAAGATCAGATCCGCCAAGCGCCGTGAGCACCTCGGGCGCGAGCAGTGTGATGTCGCCGGCCCCCATCGTCAGCACGATGTCGCCCTGATGCGCCAGCGCCGCCGCCGCCTGCGCGAGCGCGCGGAAGGACGGCTCGTAGCGGACATGACCTGCCGGCAACGTGACTGCCGCGGCCACCTGAGCGCCGCTGACTCCGGGGACCGGGTCCTCGCGCGCGCCGTAGACCTCCGTGACGACGACGTCGTCTGCGGCGCCGAGCGCCGCTCCGAACTCCGCGGCGAACGCGCGCGTGCGGCTGTACAGGTGCGGCTGGAACACGGCGATAACGCGTCCGTCGCCCGCGACCTCGCGCGCCGCGGCCAGGTCGGCGCGCACCTCGGTCGGGTGGTGCGCGTAGCTGTCATAGACGCGCACGCCGGCTGCCTGGCCCTTGAGCTCGAAGCGGCGGCGCACGCCGGCGAAGCGGCTGAGGCCCGCAATGAGGTCGTCCGCCGCATAGCCCAGCGCAAGCGCAGCAGCCAGTGCACCGGCGGCGTTGACGGCGTTGTGCCGGCCGGGCACGCCGAGCTGCACCCGACCGAGCCGTTGGCCATCGGTTGTGATGTCGAACGCACTTGTCGTCCCCGACAACGCCAGTGCGTCGATGTGCAGGTCCGCGTCCGCGTTCAGGCCGTAGGTCCGCACCGCGCACGACGCGGCCGCGGCGACACGGCGGGCGGCGGCATCGTCGGCACAGACGACGAGCGTCGCGTCTGCTCGCAGCCCGGCGACGAACCTCGTGAACGCGGCTTCCACCGCGAGCGGATCGCCGTAGTGGTCCAGATGGTCGGGCTCGACGTTGGTGACGACGGCGACGTCGGGTCGCAGCAGCAGGAAGGACTCGTCGCTCTCGTCGGCCTCCGCGACGAAGATCTCGCCCGTTCCCCAGTGCGCGTTCGAGCCGGGCTCGTTGAGGTCGCCGCCGATGGCGAACGACGGGTCCGCACCGCAGTGCTGCAGCGCGACCGTCAGCATCGACGTCGTCGTCGTCTTCCCGTGCGTGCCGGCGATCGCTACGCCGCGCCGGTCCGCCATCACGCCAGCGAGCGCGGCGGCCCGCGGCAGCACCGGCAACCCACGCTCCTGTGCCGCCACCAGCTCGACGTTCGAGGACCGGATCGCGGACGAGATGACGACGGCTTCGGCGGCGCCGATGTTCGCCGCGTCGTGGCCGACCGACACGTCGGCGCCGAGCGCGGCGAGGGCGATCAGCGCGCGTGAGTCCTTCGCGTCGCTGCCGGAGACCGCGACGCCGCGGGCGATGAGGATGCGGGCGATGCCGCTCATGCCGGCGCCGCCGACCCCGATGAGGTGCACCCGGCGGTACTGCAACACCGACGCTGCCGCGGCGGCGGCTGTCGCCCGCGACCCGGCCGCCATCGTCAGTGGGCCAACGGCCGGCCGGCCGCGGCGAAGACCAGCTGGGCAAGCTGCCGGGCAGCGCCGGGGCGGCCGGAAGCGCGGGCGGCGGCAGACATCGCGGCCAGCCGCTCCGGGGCGGCGAGTAGTGCCGGGACGTGGTCGGCAACCCAGTCCCCGGTCAGCGCTGCGTCGTCGACCACGAGGCCTCCACCGGCGCTGACCACGTGGTCGGCGTTCAGCCGCTGCTCCCCGTTGCCGTGCGGGAGCGGCACGTAGATCGCGGGCAGCCCGACGGCAGTCAGCTCCGCGCAGGTCATCGCGCCCGCGCGGCACAGCGCGAGGTCGGCTGCGGCGTAGCCGACCTCGATCTCGTCGAGATACGCGAGCACGACATACGGCGCGTCCCCCGTCGCGCGCGCCCCGATCGCCCGGCGTACGTCCTCGACATGCGCAGCGCCCGTCGCGTGGACAACCTGAATCCCCGCGCTGCAGAGCGCGGCCGCGGCGGAGATGAGGGCGCGGTTTATCCGGCGCGCACCTTGCGAGCCACCGAAGACGAGCAATGTCGGCAGGTCGGTCTCGAGACCGAGGCGCCGGCGCGCGCTGGCACGCTGCCCGGTGCGGTCAAGAGTCGCGACCGCGTCCCGCAACGGGATCCCGGTCAGCCGGGCGCCGCGCAACGCGGTTCCCGGATAGGTCGTCGCGACGACGCTGGCGAACCGCGCGCCCACGCGATTTGCCAGACCCGGACGAGCGTTGGCCTCGTGTACGACGAGCGGGATGCGCCGGCGGCGCGCGGCGAGGTACGCCGGCAGTGCGACGTAGCCGCCGAAGCCGACAACGACGTCGGCGCGGCGCCGGTCAAGGACAGCGGCGGCGACGCGAACCGCGCGCGCCACGCTAAACGGCACGCGGAACAGGGCAGGCGTCACCCGGCGCGGCAACGGGACCGCCGGCACCAGGTCGAGCTCAAAGCCGCGGGCGGGGACGAGTCGCGCCTCGAGGCCGCGCGCGCTCCCCAACGCGGTGACGACCGCCTGCGAAGCCTGCCGGCGGATCTCGTCGCCAAGCGCAAGCGCGGGTTCGATGTGGCCGGCGCTGCCGCCGCCGGCGAGGACGACGCGAACAGCGCGGTCGGCGTGCGGCGCTGCTCCGCTCATCGCGCCCGCCGGCGTGGCCGGCGAGCGAGCGCTGCCGCGGCGGCGGGCTCGCGACGCGCGAACGACGCGAGCATGCCGATGGCGAACATCGATGGCAGCAGCGACGATCCGCCGAAGGAGATCAACGGCAGCGGGATGCCCGTGATCGGCAGCAAGCCCGCGACCGCGCCCATGTTGACGAGCGCCTGGCCGACGAGCCACGCCGTGGCACCGGCCGCCGCAAGTCGGCAGAACGGGTCGCGCGTACGTCGCGCGACACAAACCCCGGCGTAACCGAGCACCGCGAACAGACAGACGACAACAAGCGTGCCGAGCAGCCCGAGCTCCTCGCCGATGATCGCGAACACGTAGTCGGTGTGCGCGTTCGGCAGGTAGAGCCACTTCTGTCTGCTCGCGCCCAGCCCGACGCCGAACCAGCCGCCGGACGCCAGCGCGTAGAGACCTTGCACCGCCTGCCAGCCGCCGCTCAGCGGGTCGGCGGACGGGTGGAGGAACGACGTCACGCGGTCGAACATGTACGGGCGGTTGGCGACGATGAGCGCAGCCACACCGGCGAAACCCGCGAACAGCTTGGCAAGCAGACCCGTCCCCGCGCCGGCGACGAACAGCAGCGCGAACATGACCGTCAGCACGACGACCGTCGTGCCGAGGTCGGGCTCCAGGATGACGAGTACGGCGCACAGCGTCGCGACGGGGACGAACGGGACCACCAGGTGCTTCGGCTGCCCGAGGAGTCGCTGCTTCCGCGCGAAGAGGTCGGCACCCCACAGCACGAGGGCCAGCTTCGCCAGCTCGCTCGGCTGCGCGCGAACCGGCCCGACCTGTATCCACCGGGTCGCGCCGTAGGCCGAGCTGCCGACGCCGGGCAGCAGTACGACGACAAGCAGCGCGAGTGACGTGAGCAGCAGCACGTGGCCCAGCACCCGGAACGCCTTCGGCGGCAGCGCCATGCCGAGCCCGAGGACGGGCAGCCCGATTCCTACCCACATGAGCTGGCGTTGGAAGTAGGTGAACGACGAGCCGGACGTTGAGTACGCGCGCACGCTCGACGCCGACAAGACCATGACGAGGCCGAGGACGACGAGCAACAAGCCGCTGCCCAGGATGAGCAGGTACGGCACGAGCGGGCGCGCAAGGACTGAGGCGCGCGGCTCCTCGACCGCACGCGGTCGCGACCGCACCGTCGGCCGATGCGCAGCAGTCGTCGAAGTGGTCACGACCGTGCTCGCATCTGGTGTTCCGCGGCGAGTGAGGAAACGGCACGCGCGAAAGAGTCGCCGCGCTCGGCGTAGTCGCGAAACATGTCCATCGACGCGGCGGCCGGGGCCAGCAGGACGGTGTCGCCGCGCACGGCGAGACTTTGCGCACTCACGACCGCAGTGTGCAGGGAGTCGGCGTAGACAACGGGGACATCGGGCGCTCCGCGGGTGAGCGCGTCACGCAGCTCGTCGCGACACTGCCCGATCAGTACCGCTGCGCGCAGCCGGTCCCGGCTGTCGGCAATGAGGTCGTCGAACCGCAGGTCCTTGTTGAGCCCACCGGCGATCCATACGACGTGGTCGAACGCGGCGAGCGCGCGTCCCGCGGCGTGCGGGTTGGTCGCCTTCGAGTCGTCGACGTAGCGAACGTCGTCGATGGTCGCGACGAGCGCGAGCCGGTGCGCGCCGGTGCGGTAGTCACGCAGCGCCCGCGCGATCGCCGATGTGGGCACGTCCGCGACGCGGGCAAGCGCGGCTGCACACAGCGCGTTCGTCAGATTGTGTGGCGCCGGGGCGCCGAGCTCGTCGACCGCGCAGATGCGCTCGGCGGTCGCGAAGGCGCGGTCGACCAAGGCGCCGCCCTCAACGCCCAGCTGTCCAGCGCGCGGCTCGCCCAGCGTCACCGCGACGGTGCGCGTACCTGACGGGACCGCGTCGGCGAGGGCGACCGCGGCGGCGTCGTCGACGTTGACGACGGCAACGCCATCCGCGTCCAGCGTGCTGAACACACGCGCCTTCGCCGCGGCGTAGGCCGCGAGCCCGCCGTGCCAGTCCAGGTGGTCCGGCGCGACGTTGATGACGACCGAAGCGCGCGGCCGGATCGACGGTGACCAGTGCAGCTGGAAGCTCGACAGCTCCACCGCAAGCCACTCTGGGGGCGGGTCGCTCGTGACCGCGGCAACCGCTGGCGCCCCGATGTTGCCCGCGGCGGCGGAGCGCAGGCCCGCGGTCTGCAGCATCGCCGCCAGCATCTCCGTCGTCGTCGTCTTGCCGTTCGTGCCCGTGACCGCGAGCCACCGCGTTTCCGCCCGTGTGAACCGGGCGGCGAGCTCGACCTCGCCCCATACGGGGATGCCGGCGCGTGCTGCCGCAGTCAGCAACGGATGGTCCGGACGCCAGCCCGGTGATGTCACGACGAGATCAGCGTGGTGCGGGTGGTGGCGCGCGCCTTCGCCAACGCTCACGGACGCGCCGAGCGCGCGCAGCGCGGCAACTCGCTGCGGGTCGACGTCGCCCGCGTCGACGACCTGCACGTGTGCACCCGCGCGGAGCAGCACTTCGGCGGCCGCCGTTCCGCTCCGGCCGGCGCCGCACACGAGGACGGCGAGCGACTGCCATGGGATTTCCGCCGCCGGCGCGTCCTGCCACGCCGGCGCTGCGTCCGCACGGTTGGGCGGCGCCGTCACTGCGCCGTGCCGCGCGAAAGGAACTCGGCGTAGAACATGCCGAGACCGAAGGCGACGGCGAGCCCGGCGACGATCCAGAACCGCACGATGACGGTGAACTCCGGCCAGCCCGCCAGCTCGAAGTGGTGATGGACCGGGGCCATGTTGAAGACCCGGCGGCGAACCGACTTGAACGCTGCGACCTGCACGATCACGGACAACGTCTCGACGACG
The DNA here is from genome assembly GCA_046262915.1 of Mycobacteriales bacterium. Taxonomy (GTDB): domain Bacteria; phylum Actinomycetota; class Actinomycetes; order BP-191; family BP-191; genus JBHELW01. Next base: position 7,400 of record JBHELW010000333.1, read on the forward strand.
AACAACCCGCCGAGAACGACGAGCAGCAGCTCCGTTCGCGACAGGATCGCGATCGTCGCCAGCGCGCCGCCCAGCGCCAAGGACCCGGTGTCACCCATGAAGATTTTCGCGGGCGCCGCGTTCCACCAGAGGAACCCGAAGCACGCCCCCATCGCCGCTGCGGACACGATCGCGAGGTCGAGCGGGTCGCGCACGTCGTAGCAGTTCGTCAGAGGAACGCCGAACGCGAAGCAGCGGTTGCCGTTCATCCAGAACGCCATGATCACGTAGGCCGCGAAGACCATCACCGCGCTGCCTGAGGCGAGCCCATCGAGCCCGTCGGTGAGGTTCACCCCGTTCGACGTGGCCGCGATCATCACGTAGGCCCACGCGACGAACCCGACCGCACCGAGCCCGACGGTTGTGTCGCGGATGAACGAAAGGTGGGTCGACGCCGTCTCGAGGTGCAGCGCGAGCAAGCCGAACCCCACGGCGACGAGCAGCTGGCCGGTGAACTTTGCCTTCGCGTGCAGCCCGAGGCTGCGTTGCTTGCGGATCTTGATGTAGTCGTCGACGAAACCGACCGCCCCGAGGCCGACCATCGTGAACACGACGAGCGCGCCGGACGCCGTGAACCGGCCACCGACGACGTGGGCGGCGAGGTAGCCCAGCAGGGTTGCGACGATGATCACCGACCCGCCCATCGTCGGCGTCCCGCGCTTCGTATGGTGTGCCTGCGGACCGTCGTCCCGAATGAGCTGCCCGTAGCCCTCACGCCGGAAGAAGCGGATGGCCAGCGGTGTGCCGATGAGCGACACGAGCAGGGCCGCGAGCGCAGCGAAGAGCACCGATCTCATGCCGGAACCCGTTCCCCGGTCAGCGCGAGCGCGACCCGCTCGAGGCCCGCGACGCGGGAGCCCTTGACGAGTACGACGTCGCCGCGCTCCAGCCCCTCGCGCAGCGACGCCACGGCGCTCGGCGCGTCGTGCACGTGCGTCACGTCGGTCGTTGCCATGCCCGCGTCGACCGCTGCGGAGTAGATCGGCCGCGCGCCGTCGCCGACGGTGACGAGCCGGTCGATGCCCAGAGCGACGACGAGGCGCCCGATCCGGGCATGCTCGACAGTGGCGGCAGCCCCGAGCTCCGCCATCTCCCCGAGCACGGCCCAGCGACGATGGCTGGCGGTGATCGCGACGAGCGCGCGGAGCGCAGCGCTCGTCGAGTCTGGGTTCGCGTTGTAGGCGTCGTTGACCACCGTTACCCCGTCGGGCAGCTCGTGCACCTCCATTCGCCAGCGGCTGACCGCGCGGGCATCCTCGAGTGCCTGCGCAACATCGCGGAGCGGCATGCCGATGATGCGCGACACCGCGGCTACGGCGAGCGCGTTGCTGACGTGATGCACGCCGACGAGGTGGAGCCGGACGTCGGCGCTGCCGTCCCGAGTGACCAACGTGAACGCTGGTCGCCCAGCGGCGTCCAGTCGGATGTCTACGGCGCGGACATCGGCCCGCGGTGTCCGCCCAAACGTCACGACGCGACCGCGTGTTCTGACGGCCATCGCGGCAACCCGCGGGTCGTCCGCGTTGAGCACGGCGTCGCCGCCCGGCGCGATGCCGTCGACGATCTCGGCCTTCGCGGCGGCGATGGCGTCGACGCTCCCGAACTCGCCTAGGTGAGCGGTTCCGACGTTCAGCACGAGCCCGATGTGCAACGGCGCGATGTCACACAACGCACGGATGTGACCGCTGCCCCGGGCGCTCATCTCCAGCACGAGGAAGCGCGTCGCCTCCGTCGCGCGCAGCAGCGTGAGCGGCACCCCGATCTCGTTGTTGTACGACGCAACGGGGGCCACCGTGTCACCCCAGCGCTGGAGCACCTGGGCCAGCAGGTCCTTCGTGGACGTCTTCCCGGACGAGCCCGTGACCCCGATGACCGTCGCAGACAGCAGCCGACGGACATGCGACGCGAGACTGCCCAGCGCGCCGACGACGTCGTCGACGACGATCGCGGCCGCGTCGGTGGGTCGGCTCGTGAGCGCCGCGGCCGCTCCACGGGTGATCGCGTCGGCGACAAAGTCGTGACCGTCGGCATGCTCGCCCCGTAGTGCCGCAAAGAGCGCACCGCGAGTTGCCTGCCGTGAGTCGATGGCGATGTCGCTGACGCGGGCGTCGCCGTCCGCACTCGCCGTTAGCTGACCGCGCACCGCAGCCGCGACCGCACCCAGCGACATCGGGATCATCGAGCCGCCTCGGCTGGGTGCAGCGCCGCGATCACGGCGCGCAGCACAACGCGGTCGTCGAAGTCGACGACCCGGTCGGCGAAGACCTGCCCCTGCTCGTGGCCCTTGCCCGCGACAACCACGGTGTCATCGGGACCGGCGATCACGGCGGCCTGACGAATCGCCCGCGCGCGGTCGATCTGCACCACGACCTCGCCGCCGGTCGTCGCGCGGGCGCCCGCCAGCATTGCGGCCAGGATGACGCCGGGATCCTCCGACCGCGGGTTGTCGCTGGTGAGAACGGCGACGTCCGCACCGCGCATGGCGGCCGCCCCCATCAGCGGCCGCTTCCCCGGGTCGCGGTCGCCGCCACAACCGAGAACAACGATCAGCCGGCCCGGCGTCAGCGCGCGCAGCGTGCCGAGCATCGCGGCGACCGCGTCGGGCGTGTGGGCGTAGTCGACGACCGCAAGCCACGGCTGGCCCGCGTCGACGCGCTCGAGGCGGCCCTCGACGCCGAGCAGCTCGCCCAAGCCCGCGGCGGCACGGCCGATGTCGACGTCAAGGCACGCCAGCGCCGCCAGCGCACCGAGCGCGTTGCTCACGTTGAACGCACCGAGCAGCTGCAGCTGGACGGGCCACGACCCCTGCGGACCTTCGGCGACGAATGCGGTGCCGTCGCGCGTCGTCCGCACGTCTACGGCCCGCCAGTCGGCATCGCGCGTGACAGAGAAGGTTGTCGTCGGCACGCGCGACCCGTCGCGCAGCCGCCGGCCCCAGGCGTCGTCGACGTTGACAACGGCGCGACGGGTAAACGCCGGCTCGAACAACGTCGCCTTCGCGGCGAAGTAGCTCTCCATGTCGTCGTGGAAGTCGAGATGGTCCTGCGTGAGGTTGGTGAAAACGGCGACCGCGAACGTCGTCCCCGCGACGCGGCCCAGTGCCAGACCATGGCTGGACACCTCCATCGCGACGCTGTCCAGACCGCGCTCGCGTATGACGGCGAGCAACGCTTGCAGGTCTGGTGCCTCGGGCGTGGTGTGGGCACTCTCGAAACGCTCGTCGTTGATGCGTGTCTCGATCGTCCCGATGAGCGCGGCGGACCGACCCGCGGCGCGGAGTCCGGCGTGCAGCAAGTACGCCGTCGTCGTCTTGCCGTTCGTGCCCGTCACGCCGACGACGTCGAGCGCGCGCGACGGCTCGCCGTAGACGACGCTCGCGGCGCGCCCGAGCACGGCGCGTACGTCGTCGACGACCACGGCCGCCGCTACGCCGTGCGGCAGGACGTCGTCCGGCGCGTCGCGGTCCGTCAGGACCGCGACGGCACCCGCGGCAACGGCGTCGTCGATGAACTCGTTGCCGTCGGCATGCGCGCCGCGCAACGCGGCGTAGACGTCACCGGGGCGAACCGCGCGGGAGTCGTGCGCGATGCCGGTGACGACGAGGTCGCCCGCACCGACGACCCGCCCGGCTACGGCGGCAGCGAGCGTCGTCAACGTCTGTCCGGACAGCGTGCTGGGGCGCGGCCCGGCTGCACGCGTCACGGCTGGCGAGGCTATCGGGCGGCGTCAGCGTCGAGCTTCGCGACGGGGCTGGGTCGTCCCGTCGGCGGAATGCCGAGCGCCGCAAGCGCGAACCCCATCACCTGCCGGAAGACCGGCGCGGCGACGATGCCGCCGAAGATCGGCTTTGGGTCGTCGAGCACGACCTCGACGAGCAGCTTCGGGTCGTCGGCCGGCGCGTAGCCGACGAATGACGCGATGTAGCCGGAGTAGCCCCGACCGTCGGGTCGCACCTTGCGCGCCGTGCCGGTCTTTCCCGCGACGCGGTAGCCGGGGATGCTCGCGGCCGTTGCGGTGCCGCCTTCGCCGGTGACCGCCTCGAGCATGCGCGACACCTGCACCGCGGTGCTCACGGCGATCGCGCGACGGCGGTACGGCTTGGCGGCGGGCACAAACCGGCCGTCGGCGCCGACGCTGCCGCGCAACAAGCTCGGGTTGATGCGCACACCGCCGTTGGCGACGGTCGCGTAGGCAACCGCGGCCTGCAGCGCCGTGACGGAGACGCCCTGACCGATCGGCACGGTGCCGACCTGGCTGCCCGACCACTCGTCCGGCGGCGGCAGCAGCCCCGCGCTCTCCCCCGGGAAATGAACGCCGGTCTTCGCACCGAAGCCGAACCGCCGCAGATAGTCGTAGATCGTGTACTTGCCGAGCTGTTGGGCCACGGTGATCGTCCCGATGTTGCTCGACTTCGCCATGACGCCGGTGAACGTGAGCCGCTCGAGACCGTGCGGGTGCGCATCGGTGAACGTCTTGTCGGCGACCGTGATCGACGACGGCACGTTGACGACGGTCTGCGGGGTCATCACGCCCTGGTCGATCGCCGCCGCGGCGGTGATGACTTTGTTGACGCTGCCCGGCTCGTAGACCGACGAGAGCGCGGGGTTTCCGCGTGCGTTCGCCGGCGCCGCCGCTGGCCGGTTCGGGTCGAACGTCGGCGCGCTGGCGAGCGCGCGCACCTCGCCGGTCCGCGGGTCGAGCACGATGATCATGCCGCCCTTGGCGTGCGTCGCCTTTACCTGCTGCGCGAGCGTCGCCTCCGCCATCCACTGCACGTCGCGGTCGATGGTCAGCACCTGCGTCGTGCCGGGAACCGCCGCGACCTCGTGGTGCTCGCCGGTCGGGATCTGCCGGCCGCCGGGGTCCTCCTCGACGAGCATCTCGCCCGGCCGGCCGGCGAGCGCCCCGTCGAACGCGTACTCGACGCCGGCCAGGCCGTTCCCCTCGCGCCCGACGAAACCGAGGACCGCGCCACCGAGCTTCCCGGCGGGGTAGACCCGCCGCGTCTCCGGCAGCACGCCGATCCCGGCCAGCCGGAGGTCGACGACGTGCCGCGCCACCGTCGGGTCCAGGCCGCGGGCGAGGTAGACGAAGCCCGCCGAGCGCCGGAGCTTCGCCGCCAGCTCGGTCACCGGGCGGTGCAGCAGGGGGGCGAGCCGCCGCGCGGTCGCGAGCGGCTCGACGACGAGCTTCGGGTTGGCATAGACCGCACGCGCCTCGACGTCGAGGGCGAGTGGGACGCCGTTGCGATCAGTGATCCGGCCCCGCTCCGGGGCGAGCGTGACCTTGCGCAGTCGCTGCCGCTCCGCCTGCGCCGCGTAGGCGGTCGCGTCCAGGCCCTGCAGCTGCACGAGGCGGCCGCCGAGCACGCCGAGCAGCGCGAGCATGGCAACGAGTACGGCGAGCAGCCGGCGATGCGGGTCGCCGGGCGGCCGAGTCGCGCTCCGGGGCCGCCGCGGTGCCGGTCTCGCGACGCGCGTGCCCGTCGCGCGCTGCCGCGCACCCGCACCCGTTGCGCTGCGCACGGTCGTCATCGCGTCGGGCTCGGCGTGGGTCGCGGCGTCGGCGGCGAACTCGGCTGTGCGGACGGGCGAGGCGTCGGGTGCGGCGACGAGTGCGCGGTCGCGGCGCCCGGAGAGGGACGCGTCACGACACCGGCGGGGCGCGCGTCGCCCAGGATCTTGCCGTCGGAGAGCCGCAGGAACGCGGGCCCGCCCGCCGGCACCATGCCGAGCTTCGCCGCGCGGGCCGCGAGCGCGCCCGGCGCGTCGAGCGCGACCACTTCTTGTTCCAACGCCTCCTGCTGCTCCTGCAGCACCGCAGCGCGACGCGCGAGGTCGTGCAGTCGGAACGCGTCCTGACCGACCAGCGTGTTGAGCAGCAGCAGCGCGACCAAGCCGACAGCGAGCACGCCGAGGGTGAGCAGCACGAACGGCGCGCGCCGCGCCCGCGGCGCGGCGGCGGGTACGACGGACAGTCGCGGCCGCTCTGTCCGCGCTGCTCCGCGCCCCCGGGTCCGCGCGCTCGGCGCATCCGCGCGCGCGAGCGTGCTCGTGGTCACGCCGCGTCCCGTACTCGTTCGGCCGCGCGCAGCCGCGCTGACGCCGCGCGGGGATTCGCCGCGATCTCCTCGCCCGACGGCACGTCCCCCCGAGTCAGCAGGCGCAGCTCCGGCTCGTGGCCGCAGGCGCACACCGGCAGGTCGGGCGGACATACGCAGCCGCGGAGTCGCTCCGCGAGGGCGCGCTTGACGATGCGGTCTTCGAGCGAGTGGTAGGACAAAACGACGAGCCGGCCGTGCAGACGCAGCGCCGCAATCGCGGCGGGCAGCGCGCGGCGTAGTGCGTCGAGCTCTCCGTTGACCTCGATGCGCAGTGCCTGGAACGTGCGCTTCGCCGGATGCCCGCCGTGCCGCCGCGTCGCGGCCGGGATCGCGTTGCGCACGAGCTCGGCCAGCTCGCCCGTGGTCGCCAATGGCGCCGCGCTGCGTGCATCGACGATGGCGCGCGCGACGCGCGGTGCGAACCTCTCCTCGCCGTAGTCCCGCAGCACGCGCGCGAGCTCGTCGGCGGAGTAGGTGTTGACGACATCCGCGGCGGTCCGTCCGGCCGACGACGCGTCCATGCGCATGTCGAGCGACACGTCGTGGGCGTAAGAGAAACCCCGCGATGCCTCGTCGAGCTGCAGCGACGACACGCCGAGGTCGAAGAGGATCGCGTCCGCGCGATCGATGCCGAGGCGCGCGAGCACAGCCGCAAGCTCGTCGAACACCGCATGCACCAGGCGGACGCGGTCGCCATACTCCGCGAGCCGCTCGCCGGCGGCGGTGAGCGCCAGCGGGTCACGGTCGATACCGACGAGGCGCCCCGGGGCTACGGCCAGCAGTGCCGCCGCGTGCCCGGCGAGCCCGAG
>JBHELW010000334.1:0-23776 GCA_046262915.1 Mycobacteriales bacterium
CGGTAGGACACCGTGTTGGTGTGCACGATCTCGCGCCGAGCCGTCTCGGGAATCGACCCGGTCGCGAGGTAGGCGCGCAGCGTGCCGACCAGCGTGGCCGCGGGGTCGCGGGCGAGCAGCACGTCGTGCACGCGATGGCGGAGCGCTTCCGCGACCCTTTCGTTGCCGAGCAGCAGCTGCTCGACGAGCAGGTCTTCCGGTCCGTACGCGCCTGCGGTCCGGCCCTCGGCGAGCGCGGCCTCGAGCAATGCCTCGACGTGCCCCAGCTCGTCGAGCAGCGCAGCGCCCGGTGCGGCCGGGCGTCCCCACGCGAGCAGTGCGTCCGGCGCCGCCGCGCGCAACGGCGCGACGTTGTCGAGGGTTTCGGGCACGAGCAAGAGCACGTGCTCCCCACGGTGGCCGCCGAGGGTGCGGCCGGGCGCCGCGCCGAGCAGCAGGTCGATGCGTCCGGCGACGCCATCGCCGGCAACGAGCACCGGCACGTAGGCCGCGGAGAGGACCGTCGAGAAGCGCAGCGAGACGGCCGCGACCTCGCCGGGGTCCGTCGCCGTGAGCAACGCCTCCAGCAGCTCGCGGCGCCGGCTATCGAGCTGGCGCAGCCGCTCGTGGGACGCGTGGACGTATGCGCGCGCGACCGCGGACGACGTGTGGTCGATGAAGTCGATCCAGCGCGCGGCCAGCTCGGCGAGCAGATGCTCTTCACCCGGCAGCGTCGCGGCGACGATGGCGTCCCAGGTCACGCGCCCCGCGATGCGGTAGGCGTGCAGCACCGACTCGAGCGGCACGCCCATCTGCAGGCGGGCACGACCAGAGGACTCGAAGCCGCGCAGCATCCGTGGCTCGACCGGCTTGTCCGCGAGGAAGGTGTCGAAGAACGTCGTGACGACGCTGCGCGACATCGGCAGCACTTCTTCGGTCATCTGCGCCGGGGTCATCGACGCGTACTCCGGGATCTCGCGCTGGTAGCCCTCACCCATCGTCTGCACGAGTGCGTCCAGGGTGGCAAGCACGCGGGTCGCGATCGCCGTGGCGCTCGTCGTGTTGGTACGGCCCGACAGCCGTCGCACGTTGCTCGTGCCCTCGGTCATGACTGCTGCTTCTTTGCGGCGGACTTCTTGGCGGCCCGCTTCTTCGCGACGCGCTTGCGTACCGTCAACGACGTCGCTACGCCGGCGCGCAGCAACCTGCCGACGCCGAGGTAGGAGGCGACCTGTGCCTGGTCGAGATCGCTGACCGCGCCGGAGTAGACGATGCGCCCGACTTGCAGGATGTGTGCGGTCTCCGCGAGCCGCAGCCCGAAGCTGACGTTCTGCTCGACCAGCACCATCGTCACGCCGCTCGCGGCAACCTCGCGCAACGTCGCGAAGAGCTCCTCGACGACCTTCGGCGCGAGGCCGGCCGACGGCTCGTCGACGAGGATGAGTGTCGGCTCAGCCATGAGCGCCCGCGCGACCGCGAGCGACGCCTGCTGCCCGCCGGACATGGTGCCCGCGATCTGGCTACGGCGCTCCGCGAGCACCGGGAAGCGTTCGTAGACGCCATCCAACGCTGACGCGTAACGAGACCGGTCGCGGCGGCGCAGCACGTATGCACCGAGGCGAAGGTTCTGCTCGACGGTCAGCCCGGCGAACACGTTGCGCCCTTGCGGCACGTGCGCCATGCCGAGGCGTACGCGGGCCTCGGCGCCAAGGGTCGTGATGTCGTGGCCCGCGAACGTGATGCGCCCGGCACGCGCCGGCACGATGCCGGCGAGCACCTTCATCGACACGCTCTTGCCGGCGCCGTTCAACCCGAAGATGCCTGCTATCTCGCCGCGGCCGACGGAGTAGGACAAGCCGTGCAGGACGGTCGTGCTGCCGAACCCGGCGTAGACGTCGTCGACGGTCAGCAGCGCGCCGTTGGCTGTCATACGAGCGCCCCCTCACCGAGGTAGGCGCCGACGACTTCGGGCAGCGCGGCGACGTCGCGCGCGGCGCCGGACGCGATCACCCGGCCGGCGTCGAGCACGTAGAGGTCGTCGCAGAGGTCGAGGACCATCGGAATGTTGTGCTCGATCAGCAGGACCGTGCGGCCGAGCTGGTCGCGGATGTCGGCGAGGCGTATCGCGAGGTTCTCCGCCGCACCGGGTGACATGCCCGCCGATGGCTCGTCGAGCATGACGAGCTCTGGTGCAGTGACGAGCACGCAGCCGAGCTCGACGATGCGCTGCTGGCCGTGGGAGAGGAATTTCACGGGCGTGTCGGCGTAACGCTCGAAGCCCAGCGCACGGACCGCCTCGGTCGCACGCTCGCGCAGTTCGCGCTCGGCGCGGCGACTGCGCGGCAGCGTGAGCAGCGCCTCCGACACGGAGTAGCGGGCAACGGAGTGCTGCGCGAGCAGCAGGTTCTCCGTGACCGAGAGGTCCTTGGCCAGGCCGATCAGCTGGAAGGTGCGACCGATGCCTGCTGCCGCGCGGGCGTGCGGGCCCGCGGCGGTGACGTCGCGGCCGAGCAGCTCCATGCGGCCGCTGTCGGTACGTACCAGCCCGGAGATCGCGTTGAACAGCGTGGTCTTGCCGGCCCCGTTCGGGCCGATGAGGCCCACGATCCGGCCGCGCGGCACCTCGAGCGACGCGTCGTCGACCGCGACCAGGCCGCCGTAGCGCACCGTGACGTTGCGCGCGCGCAGCAGCGGCGTGCCCTCGGCTTCACGCGGGCGCTCGTCGAGCCCGACGGGCCGGGGCAGGTCGGGAAGTCGCGGCAGCGCCACGTCGTCGCCGTCGTCGCCGGCCCGCGCTCGGGCGCGCGCCGCGCGCCGCTCGCGTCCCTCCTGCAGCGCCTGTGCGACGCCGCCGGGGTGCTTGGTCACCGCGTAGAGCAGCAACGCCGACCCGACGAGCACGTCCCATTCGCGCAGCCCGCGGAACAGCTGCGGAAGCGCGGCATAGAGGAACGCCGCGATCACTACTCCGGGCCGGCTGCCCAGGCCGCCGATGACGACGACGATCACCAGGAAGAGCGAGTAGTCGAAGCGGAAGGAGTCCGCGTTGACGTAGCCGGACAGCGCGCCGTACATCGCGCCCGCAATGCCGGCGATGGCGCCGGAGATGACGAACGCCAGCAGCTTGTAGCGCGCGACGTCGATGCCGTAGGCCTGGGCGACAGACTCGTCGGCGCGGATCGCCTGGAAGGCGCGGCCGAGCCGGCTGCGCGTGACGTTGACGTCGACCGCCCAGAGGACGACGAGCAGCACGAGCAGCAAGGCGAGGTAGTCGGCGTTGGCGAGGAACTGGAACGTTCCGACCAGCGGGCGGGGCACCTCGATGCCGGCTGAGCCGCCCGTCAGCCGCTTGTAGCGGCACACGGACTCTGCCATCGCATAGCTGAAGCCGATCGTCACGATCGCGAGGTAGAGCCCGCGCAGCCGCAGCGCGGGCAGCCCGATGACGAACGCGACGAGCGCGCCGCACACAGCGGCGACGACGAGACCCAGCGCGAACGGCAGCCCCAACCGCGTCGGCGCGGTGATGACACCGCTGCCGAACGCGCCGACACCGAGCAGCGCGAAATGGCCGAGCGAGATCTGCCCGGCGTAGCCCATGAGCAGGTTCAGCGAAAGCGCGGCGGCGGCGTAGCAGACCCCGAGGCCCAGCGAGAGCGTGTAGGTCTCCTTGACGACGCCGGGCGCAAGCCGCGCGATGAACGGCGGGAGCACCGCGCACGCGGCGAGCAGCAACAGCACGCGAACGAACCGCGGTGTGCGCGAGAGCAGCGTCACGCGGCGCTCCTGCCGAGCAACCCGCGCGGCCGCAACAGCAAGACCAACAGAATGACGACGAACATCGCGACGGTCGTCAGACCCGGCACGGTCGAGGTCAACGTCTTGCCACGCACGACGGCCTCGATGATCCCGACGGTGAGCCCGCCGACGAACGCACCCGGCAGGCTGGAGAGGCCGCCGACCAAGGCCGCGACGAGACCGAAGATGAAGAGCCGCTGGGCGAAGGCCGGCGCGAAGACGGTGATCGACGGCTCGAAGAGCAGCGCCGCGACCGCCGCGAGCGCGGCACCGGTGCCCCAGGTGAACGCCGAGATGCGCGAGAGCGGTACGCCGACCAGCCGCACGGCCACGGGGTCGTCGGACGCGGCCAGGACGCCGAGACCGAAGTCGGTGTTGCGCAGCAGCAGCGCGAGACCGAAGCCGACGACGGCGAGCACGACGAGCGCGACGACCTCGGTATTGGAGACGGCGACGCGGCCGATGGTGGGTCCGACTCCCGCCACCGGGCCGCGCACACGGCGGGGCGAGGTTCCCCAGATCTTCAGCTCTACGCCCAGGAGGAAGAGCCCAAGGCCCACCGTGCCGACCGAGATGGACAGTCGCGACGCGTCGACCATTCGGCGGACCACGAAGAACTCAAACGCGACCCCGATCGCGCCGGCCGCGAGGATGCCGCCCGCGGCGCCGACGACCCATGGCAGCTGGTGCTCGGTCGTCAGGACATAAGCGATGTAAAGCCCGAAGACGCCGAGCTCGCCCTGCGCGAAGTTGATGACGCGCGTGCCGCGGTAGACGAGCACCAGTCCTACGGCGATCAGCCCGTAGATCGTGCCGTGCAGAACGCCGAGGACGATCTCTGTCATCAGATCAGCGGATGGTGTTGACGCACTTTGCGAGCGGCTTCCAGCCGAGCTTGCCCGACGGGCCGGTGTAGCTATGGAAGAGGTTCACCGCGCTGCCGCCGAGGTGTCCGCCGCGACCCGCGAAGTCGGCGTAGCAGTTGGGCCGGACCGCCCCCCGGTATCGGGTCAGCAGGGTGGCGAAGTGGTTGCGCGTGCAGGCGCGGCCGCAGTCGAAGAGCCGCTGCGCGAGCTCCTTCTGCCCCACCCAGTTGAGGAAGAGCAGATCACCGCCGACGCCTGACAGGTCGATCGACGAGTCGTACGCGGCGTACTGCTGCTCGAACTCCTTGATGTCGGCGACGTAGCTCGCGAAATCGCCGCTGTAGTCGTGGTAGCTGTACGCCGGCCACGAGGCGATGCCGTACAGGTCGAGCCCGCTGTCGAGCAGGGTCTGGGTCGTGAGATTGAACGGGAAGACCATGTAGGACGGCCGGTAGCCGGGCGGCGCCTGGTTGATGATCTCCGTCGCGGCGAGAGCGTTCTCCCAGGCCCACACGACCTCGGCGCCCTTGTCGCGCATCGCCTGCATCTCCTGGTCGTAGTGCTCCTGCTTGTTCTCGACCGGGATCGCGGCGACGACGTTGAGCTTCTCGGCCTTTGCGATCTTCATGAACGCCTTGTAGCCCGGGTCCCAGAACTCACTGTTGCGATAGAGGATGCCGATCTTCTTGGTGCGGAACTTTGCGACGGCGAGCTGCGCGAACATCTCGCCGAAGCGCTCGACGGTCGGCAGTGACGAGAAGCTGTACTGCTTGCCGGCGGCGCCGTTAGCGGTCGCGTCGTGGTAGAGGTAAAGCTCCTTGTGTTGCTCCGCCCAGTTGCGGACCGCGGGGATCTGGTCGAAGCCGATCCCGCCCAGGATCGCGAAGGGGTTCTTTCCCTGGCAGGTCGTCGCCGCCTGCACCGCGGTCGTGGGCTCGTAGTTGTCGTTCTCCAGCGAGAACGTCACCTTGCGGCCGTAGATGCCCCCGCGTGCGTTGAGCGCGTCCCAGAAGACGCGGAAGTCCTTCTCACTTGTGCCGAACGCCGGCCCGTAGGTGAGCGCGGCGTGTCCACAGATGACGATCTCGTCGTTGCTGATGCCCCGGGTGTTGAGCGCGCCCGGGAACAGGTTGAGGTCGCCGGCCACGTCGCGCGGCTTCTCGGCCCCGCCACCGCCGGCCGGCACCCGGGTGCCACCCGGCCCCGCGGTCGTCCGGCCGCCGGCCTGGGTTGTCCCGCGGCTCGCTGCGGCGCTCGCCGACGCGCTGGCGGCGGCCGAGGCGGAGGGCGCCGTTGCGCCCGGAGCGCTGGCGTCTGCGGTGGCGTCAGGTGGCGCGCTCTGCTCGGTCAGCGCACGTGGGGCTTTCGCGCCCGTGCACGCGGAGACGAGGAGGAGCAGCGCGGCCGCCGTCAAGCCAACCGCGCGGCGCGATCTCGGGGTGCGGCGCATCCGCGGCGCCTTTCAGTGAGAGAGATGGGCTTCCGTGTGACTTGCAACACGGTAGTTGGAGTTTCTCCAGTTGGCCTTTGGGCTGCCTAGCACACGCTCCCACGAATCGTCGTCGGACGATTGGGGATTCCACAAAAGCGGTCGCGGGCGAATCGCCGCGCTCCGCCGCGCATGCGGCACATACGATCCCGGGCGTGACCGCCGGCAAGGCCTACTACGTGACGACGCCGATCTACTACGTCAACGACGTGCCGCATATCGGGCACGCCTACACGACGGTCGTGGGCGACGTGCTCACCCGCTGGCACCGCCAACGCGGCGAGCGCGTCTTCTACCTCACCGGCACCGACGAGCACGGCGAGAAGATCCTCAGCGCCGCCGCGGCGAACGGGATGAGCCCGCAGGTGTGGACCGACCACATGGTCGCCACGGCCTGGCAACCCGTGCTCGCGGCGCTGGACATCGCCAACGACGACTTCATCCGCACGACGGAGCCGCGCCACGAGGACCGGGTCCGCGACTTCTGGACCGCGGTGCACGCGAAGGGCGATGTCTACAAGGGCAGCTACACCGGGCCGTACTGCGTCTCGTGCGAGGAGTTCAAGCGACCCGATGAGATCGTCGACGGCGACTGCGCGATCCACGGGCGCCCGGTTCGCGAGATCAGCGAGGACAACTACTTCTTCCGCCTCTCGGACTACGCCGAGAGGTTGCTGGCGCTCTACGACGAGCGGCCGGAGTTCGTGCAGCCGGAGACAGCCCGCAACGAAGTGCTCGCATTCGTGCGCAGCGGGTTGCAGGACATCTCGATGAGCCGGTCGAGCTTCGACTGGGGCGTGAAGGTGCCGTGGGACGACTCGCACGTGATCTACGTGTGGGTCGACGCGCTGCAGAACTACCTGAACGCGACCGGCTGGGGTGTCGACGACGAGCGGTCGCGCCAGATCTGGCCGCCCGACGTACATCTCGTCGGCAAGGACATCCTGCGCTTCCATGCCGTCATCTGGCCGGCGATGTTGATGGCGGCCGGCCTGCCGCTGCCGAAGACGGTGTTCGCGCACGGCTGGCTGCTCGTCGGCGGCGAGAAGATGAGCAAGACCAAGCTCACCGGGATCTCACCGCACGTACTCATCGACGTCTTCGGGTCCGACGCGTATCGCTACTACTTCCTGCGCGAGCTCGTCTTCGGCCAAGACGGCTCCTTCTCCTGGGAGTCGATGCACCAGCGGTATACGAGCGATCTGGCGAACGACTTCGGCAACCTCGCGTCGCGGGTGACGTCGATGGTCGAGCGCTATCGCGGCGGCGTGTTGCCGGCGGCGCCAGAGAGCTACCAGCCGTTCGTGACCGCCGAGGTCGTGGGCGCCATCGACGCGGCCTACGACCGTTTCGACTTCCAGGGCGCGCTCATCCGGACGTTCGACGTCGTGCGCGAGGTCAACGCGTTCGTTTCCGAACGGCAGCCGTGGGCCCTCGCGAAGGCCGGCGACGACGTTGCGCTCGACGGCGTGCTCTACGCCGCCGCTGACGGCCTCCGCGCGTTGGCCGTTCTGCTCAACGCGGTAATGCCCAAGGCGTGCGCGGTGCTGTGGTCGTCGCTCGGTGCCGATGATGCGCTCGGCAAGCTCGCCGACCAGCGCATCGGCGCCGTCGCCACCGTCGCGCTGCCGGCGGGCGCGAAGGTCACCAAAGGTGCGGCCCTGTTCCCGCGCATCGAGACCGATGCCTGACGCCGATGCCTGAAGCGGGGGACGCGCCGCCACCGCCCGACCCGCTCGCGCGCCCCGTCGTAGACGCGCACTGTCACCTGGACCTGATGGGCGGCGACGTCGCGGCGCACGTCGCGGCGGCGCAGGCCGTTGGCGTCACGCGGGTCGTGACCATCGGTATCGACGTGCCGACGTCGCAGTGGTGCGCACGCACCGCCGCCGCTCATCGCGACGTCTTCGCGGCCGTCGCGATCCATCCGAACGACGCCGAGTCGGCGACCGACGACGCGTTGGCCCAGATCGCCGTACTCGCCGCGCAGCCCGACGTACGTGCTGTGGGTGAGACCGGCCTGGACCACTATCGGACGACCGCCGACCATCGCGCGCAGGAGGACTCGTTCCGTGCGCACATCGCGATCGCGAAAGAGGTTGGCAAGGCACTCGTCATCCACGATCGCGACGCGCACGACGACGTCCTCCGGGTGCTCGGCGAAGAGGGCGCGCCCGAGCGGGTCGTTTTCCACTGCTTCTCCGGCGACGCCGCGTTCGCGGGCGCGTGCGCCGACCGCGGCTACGTGATGAGCTTCGCCGGCAACGTCACCTTCAAGAACGCCGACCCGCTACGCGCGGCGGCGGCCGCGGCGCCGCTCGAGCTGCTGCTGGTGGAGACCGACGCGCCCTTTCTCGCGCCGCAGCCCTACCGCGGCCGGCCCAATGCGCCCTATCTCGTGCCGTTGACGCTCCGCATGCTCGCGCGCGTGAAGGGGGTCGCGGAAGACGTGCTAGCCGCAGCCGTGGATCGCACCGCGGCGGCGGTGTTCGGCCCCTGGTAATCGCTGTCCCTGAACGCCCCCGCGCTCAGAAGTGAAAGAAGCCGTTCAGGAACGAGCCGCCGGACCCCAGACTGCGGTGGCCACACCCGCGCTCGGAATATCCACAGCCCGCTGGCGATTGGACAGGGAGCGCTTGCTCCCGTTAGCGTTTCGTGACAATTCGCCGGGGTGGGGAAGCCCCAGCGCAGCCGCCGCGGGTCTTCGCGCGTCTGCATTCCCCTGCCCGGGTCCACCGACATCGGAGCCTCGTGGTAGCCCGTTCCATCTTCCCTGCGCCCCGCCGTTCCATCTTCCCGCACCCGCCGCGCGCGATCTTCTCGTCGCTGCCGATCCGCCGATCGATCTTCTCGGCGCTGGTCCTGGCCCTACTGCTCGGCTCCGCCTCGGCGTGGCTGCTGCTCGAGAAGACCGTCACCGTCGAGGTCGACGGTCAGCCCCGCGCCGTGCGCACCTTCGCCGGCACCGTCGGCCAGACGCTGGACCGCCTCGAGCTGCACGCGGGACCGCATGACGTCCTGGCGCCCGCGGCCAACGTGTCCGTCCACGACGGGTCGCGCATCGTGCTACGTCGGGGACGCGAGCTCGTTCTGACCGTCAACGGCCGTCGCCGCACGGTGTGGGTCACCGCGTTGTCCGTGCAGGAGGCGCTAGACCAGCTCGGCATCCGGGCCAGCGCCAACGCCTACCTCTCCGCGTCCCGCTCCCGGCCGTTGCCGGCGAGCGGTCTCTCGATGGAGCTGCGCCTCCCGGTGCGCGTTCGGCTCGTCGTCGGCGGGACGGCACGCACGGTGACGACGACCGCGCCGACGGTCCGCGGGCTGCTGCATGACGCGAAGGTCGCCGTCGGCGTACGCGACAACGTGTCGCTGCCGCTGACGATGTACCCGCGCGAGGGCATGGTCGTGAAGGTCACGCGCGTCGTCGCGGGCCGGCGGGAGATCCGCATCGAGATCCCTCGGCCGACGGTGCGCCGCCCCGACGCGTCGCTGTACCGCGGCACCACCCGGGTCGTCGTGGAAGGCAGCGACGGCATCGCGGTCAAGGTCTACGCCGCGGTCTACAGCAACGGCAAGCTCGCCGTGCAGCACTTCGTCTACCGCAAGGTTGAGCTCCCCCCGCAGGCCCGCGTGCTGGCCTACGGCACCAAGCCGCGCCCGTCGCACTCCGCGAGCCCGGACGGCCTGAACTGGGCGGCGCTCGCGCGCTGCGAGTCCGGTGGCAACCCGCGCGCGGTGTCGCGCAACGGCACCTACCGCGGGCTCTACCAGTTCTCGATGTCGACCTGGCACGGCGTCGGCGGCGTCGGTGACCCCATCGACGCGTCGCCGTCCGAGCAGACCTACCGCGCGCAGATCCTCTACCGGCGTGCCGGCCGCTCGCCCTGGCCGGTCTGCGGGCGTTACCTCTAGCACCCCGGACGTCCCGGGGGGCGCCGACGGGCTGCTCTCCGCAGCCGGCATCCGGCGACTCGCCGCGCACTACGACGTCCGACCGACGAAGTCGCTCGGGCAGAACTTCGTCGTCGACCCCAACACGGTTCGGCGCATCGCGAGGGTGGCCGACGTCGGTCGCGACGATGTGGTCCTCGAGGTCGGCCCGGGGCTCGGCTCGCTGACCCGCGCGCTACTCGGCGTCGCCCGCCGCGTCGTCGCCGTCGAGGTCGACCCGCGGCTCGCTCGCGCGCTGGCGGAGACGCTGGCCGCGGCCGGCGACCGGCTTGCCGTCGTGACCGCCGACGCGCTGGCCATCACGGACGTGCCCGGCGAGGCGCCCGGGGTCCTCGTCGCGAACCTGCCGTACAACCTTGCGGTGCCGATCGTGCTGACGCTGCTGGCGCGCTTCCCGGCGATCACGCGCGGTGTCGTCATGGTGCAGACCGAGGTCGCGGACCGGCTGACCGCGCCGCCGGGGTCACGGGTCTACGGCGCGCCGAGCGCCAAGCTCGCGTGGTGGGCGGACGCGAAGCGGGCGGGGGCCGTGCCGCGAAGCGTCTTCTGGCCGGTCCCCAACGTGGACTCGGCGCTTGTGTCGTTCCGGCGGCATCCGCCGCCGGATGCAGATCGCGTCGCGACGTTCGCGGTCATCGACGCGGCGTTCGCGCAGCGCCGCAAGACGCTGCGCGCCGCCCTCGCCGGCTGGGCCGGGTCCGCGCAACGCGCGGCCGAGATCGTCTCGGCGGCTGGTGTCGACCCCGGCCTGCGGGGCGAGGCGCTCACGGTCAGCGACTTCGCGCGTATCGCCGCCGCTCGTCGCTGACCGCAAGGCACATGGGATGCTCCGCGCGACTGCCATTGCGGAGGGGAGCGGGTGCGGGCGCGTCGTGAGCTGGCCGGCGTGGCCGATCCGGTTCAGGTGCGCGCGCCGGCGAAGGTCAACCTCCATCTCGCCGTCGGACCCGCGCGCGCCGACGGCTACCACGGCGTCACCACCGTGCTGCAAGCCGTATCGCTCTACGACGAGCTGACCGCGACGCACGCGACCGAGACGTCGTGCACCGTCGAGGGCGCCGACGCCGGCGTCGTGCCGGGTGGCGACGACAACCTCGCGGTTCGCGCCGCGCGCCGGCTCGCCGAGCTCGCGGGCATCAGCTTCGGCGTACACCTGCACATCCGCAAGGCCATCCCGGTGGCGGCGGGTCTCGGCGGCGGCTCCGCCGACGCGGCGGCGGCACTGGTCGCGTGCGACGCGTTGTGGCGGGTCGGGCTCGAGCGGGAGGACCTGGCCGGCCTCGCCGAGTCGCTCGGCACCGATGTGCCCTTCGCGCTGCTTGGCGGCACCGCGCTGGGCACCGGCCGCGGCGATCAGGTGACGCCGGTGCTTGCCCGGGGGCGGTTCCATTGGGTGCTGTGTTACGCCGAGAAGGCACTGTCGACCGCGGACGTCTACGCCGAGTACGACCGCGCGGCGCCGGTGCCGTTGACGCGGCCGGACGACGTGCTCGCTGCGCTGCGCGCGGGCGATCCGCTGCAGCTTGCGCTGGCGTTGCACAACGACCTGCAGGCGCCGGCCTTCCGGCTGCGGCCCGGGCTGCACCGCACGGTCGAGGCGGGCCGGGACGCCGGCGCGCTCGGCGCGATGCTGTGCGGGTCGGGCGCCAGCGTCGCGCTGCTCGCCCGGTCGGCGAGCCATGCGGTGTCACTCGCGGCGTCGCTCGCGGGCGCGGGGGTGTGCCGGACGGTGCGTGCGGTGCACGGCCCGGTCGCCGGTCCACGGGTGGTCGCGGCGCCGGAGCCGGACGAGGACTGAGCGCTAACCGGCCTTGGCGATACGCAGCTCCGGTTTGTGCTCGAGGTGCGACAGCCCGTTCCACGCCAGGTTGACCAGGTGCGCGGCCACCTTGTCGCGCTTCGGCTTCTTGGCGTCGAGCCACCACTGGCCGGTGAGCGCGACCATCCCGACCAGCGCCTGCGAGTACAGCGGCGCGAGCTTGGTGTCGTAACCGCGGTCCTTGAACTGCTCCGCGAGGATGTGCTCGACCTGCGTCGCGATGTCGCCGATCAGGCTGGCGAACGTGCCGGACGTGCTCGTCACGGGCGAGTCGCGGACGAGGATGCGGAAGCCGTCCGTCTCCGACTCGATGTACTCCAGGAGCGCCTCTGCGGCCTGCCCGAGCAACGCGCGCGGATGGTCCGCCGAGAGCGAGGCGACGACGCGGCCGAGCAGCGTGTGCATCTCCCGGTCGACGACGACGGCGTAGAGGCCCTCTTTGCCGCCGAAGTGCTCGTAGACGACCGGCTTGGAGACCTTTGCGCGGTTGGCGATCTCCTCCACCGACGTCGCGTCGAACCCGCGTTCCGCGAACAGTCCGCGCGCGACGTCGAGCAGCTGCTCGCGCCGCTGCTGGCCCGTCATGCGGACGCGGGCGCGCTCCTCGCTGCTGTCGTCGGTCACCGGGTGTTTGGCACGGCGACCGCGCGACGAGCGGCCAGGCGATCTGGGGTCGGCCAGCGGACGTCGTAGACCCAGCCGAGCTTTTCGAAGACCCAGATGAGCCGCGCCGTGGAGTCGAGCTGACCGCGGCCAACGCCGTGCCGGGCGCAGGTCGGGTCGGCGTGGTGCAGGTTGTGCCACGACTCGCCCATCGACAGGACGGCGAGGATCGGCACGTTCGTGCTCTTGTCGCGCGTCTTGTACGGGCGCGCCCCGAAGGTGTGGCAGATCGAGTTGATGCTCCACGTCACGTGATGGAGCAGGAACACGCGGACCAAGCTCGCCCACAGGAAGGCGGTCAGCGCGCCGCTAATGCTCATGGTCAGCAGTCCGCCGAGGACGGCGGGAAGCAGCAGCGAGGCTGTCGTGAGCAGGAAGAACGCGTCGTCGACCTTGCGAATGTCATCGTCGGCCAGCAGATCCGGCGAGTAGTGCGCCTGCGACGACTGCTCCGTGTCGAACAGCCAGCCCATGTGCGCCCACCACAGGCCCTTGGTCAGCGCCCACACTCCCTCGCCGTAGCGGTGCGGCGAGTGGGGGTCGCCATCGCGGTCGCTGAACGCGTGGTGGCGCCGGTGGTCGGACACCCAGCGGATGACCGGGCCTTCGATGGCCAGTGAGCCGGCGATCGCGAGCGCGATGCGCAGGCCCCGCTTCGCCTTGAACGACCCGTGGGTGAAGTAGCGGTGGAAGCCGGCTGTGACGCCGTGACCGGAGAGGTAGTACATCCCAATGGCGAGACCCACGTCGAGCGGGCTGATGCCGCGGCCCCAGAAGACGACGGCAGCCGCGATCGTCGCGAGGAACGGCAGCACGACGAAGAGCAGCAACGCGACCTGCTCGGCGTTGTTCTTGCGCTCCGTCGTCGGCCGGGGGGTGGGCGGCGCGGCTGCCGTGACCCGCGGCGCTCGGGGCGGCGCGGTCGCTCGGTCGAGGGTGACCGTCATAGGGGACGTCCTCTGCTGGGTGGCGTGTGACCTTTCTTACGCCACCGTAACCTACTTCACCGTAGGTTGCTACCCCCGGCGAGGGTGCGCGAGGCGACGAGCGCCAACCCCAGCGGTAGCACGAGGGCAAGGACGAGCCCGGCGAGGAGCTCGACTGCCGCGTTGGTCGCGAGGTGCGCGGCGGGGTCGAGCGCGCCCTCGACGGTGCGCCTCGCCTCGGCGACCGCGACCGGATAGGGCGAGGCATTGTGCTTCGTGGCGACCACGGGCTCGTGCGTGCTGGCTGCTGCGGCGGGGCGCGCCATGGCGGTCGCGGCGCCGACGGTCGCTCGGCTGCCGCCGTTCGACGTCGGGCCGGATGCCGCGCGACGCCGCTGCGCGTGGTTGGTGGTGCCGGCCGCTCGTGGCAGCGTGACGCGGACACCGCCGCGGCGCGCGCTCCCGAAGTCCTCGGTCATCCAATAGCGACCCGCGGCGTTGTGCCGGATCGCGATCCCAACGAGGACGAAGCGCGAGTTCACCATGTTGGCGTAGTGGTGCGGGCTCGTCATGAACGCCTGGTGCGCCTCAAGTGGGCTGCTTGCCTCCGCGACGTTCTCGCCGAAGAAGCTGATGCCCAACGCGCGGTGCATCGCGGTCGTGAAGAGGGAATCGTTGTGGTAGAGGTTCCCGCTCGCGGCCATGGCCGCCGTATGCCGGGCCGCGATCGTCGCAAGTGCCGAGTCCCAGCGCAGCGGTGCGACGCCGCGACGTGCGCGTTCGGCGTTGACGAGGCGGAGGACGCCCGACGCGGTGAGCGTCGACACGGTCGGCGGCTTCGGCGCGGTCACCACCGGCTTGGGCGCGGGCGGAAGGGCCGGCGTCGTCACGACCGGGTCCGGCACTACCGGGACCTCGGGGACGGTGACCGTCGTGGTGACGGGCACGCGGCAGCGCAGGAAGCACAACCCCCCGCGCGGCGCAGCTGCCGACGCGGACGCGCTGCCGGCGAGCAGGGTCGCCGTAGCGATGGCGGTCAGAGTCAGTACGTGCAGCAGGTGTCGTCTCATGTGGCCTACAACGACGACCTCTGCGCCGAGAATCACCCGGGCGGGTGAAAAGTCCAGCCGTGGACAGTTTCTGTCTGCGTCCGAAACCGTCACTCCTCGTCCGCACCGTCCCGGTATGCGCCGTTCGCGGCGCACCTGATCGTTACGATGCGGCGGGCGTTTTCGACGGCACGGTCGATGGCCGATGGTGTAACCAGGCAGCACGGGGCCCTTTGAAGGCCTAGGTTCAGGTCCGAATCCTGATCGGCCAGCCACGACGTAGGAACCGGAGTTCACGGTTTGCCCGGACGGGATGCGTTAAGCGCAGCAGTAGTTCTTGCCGCGGGCGAAGGCACTCGCATGCGGTCGACGACGCCCAAGGTGCTGCACTCGATCGGTGGTCGCACGCTCCTCGCACATGTGCTCGCCGCGGTGGCCGCGGTTGACCCACAGCAGACATGTGTGGTCGTCCGTCACGGACGCGACGAGGTCGCAGCCGCCGCGTCCGAGCTAGCGCCGGACGCGACCATCGTTGTTCAGGCTGAACCGCGCGGGACTGGGCACGCCGCGCGG
Source organism: Mycobacteriales bacterium (assembly GCA_046262915.1). Lineage (GTDB taxonomy): Bacteria > Actinomycetota > Actinomycetes > BP-191 > BP-191 > JBHELW01. Next base: position 15,114 of record JBHELW010000334.1, read on the forward strand.
TTGGCTCTCGAGTCACTGCGCGACGTCTCGGGCCCGGTCCTCGTCGTAGCCGGCGACACCCCGCTGTTGACCGCGGACACCCTGCGAGCCCTGCTGGACGAGCACCGGCGAACGGCCGCAGCCGCGACGATCCTGAGTGGTACGCCCGACGACCCGCGCGGCTACGGGCGCGTGGTACGGGACGCGGCAGGTGCGCCCGTCGGCATCGTCGAGCACAACGACGCAACGCCCGAGCAGCTCGCGATCGCTGAGGTCGGCACGTCGGGCTATCTCTTCGACGCCGAAGCGTTGCGCACCGAGCTGGCCGCGCTGACGACCGACAACGCGCAGGGCGAGGAGTACCTCACGGACGTGATCGGTCTGTTGGCAGCGCACGGCGCGACGATCGCGGCCGTTCGCGCGCCGCAGTGGACCGAGGTCGCCGGTGTCAACGACCGTGTGCAGCTCGCCGCAGCCGCGCGCGCGTTGCGCGACCGGACCGTCGCCACTGCCCAGCTCGCCGGCGTCACCATCAATGACCCGGCGACGACATGGATCGACGTCGGAGTAGAGCTGGCAGCGGACGCCGTTGTCGAGCCGTTCACGATGCTCCAGGGCACGACCAGCGTCGGCCCCGGCGCGGTGATTGGCCCCTACTCTCGGCTGACCGACACCACGGTGGCGGCGGGCGCGCGCGTCGTCGCGTCGACCTGCGTGGGCGCCGAGGTCGGGCCGGACGCGTCAGTCGGCCCCTACAGCTACCTGCGGCGGGGAACGAGGCTCGGCGCACGCGCGAAGGTCGGCGGCTTCGTCGAAGTGAAGAACGCCGACGTCGGTGACGGTTCGAAAGTCCCGCACCTGAGCTACGTCGGAGACGCGACGATCGGCACGGACAGCAACGTCGGCGCCGGCACGATCACCTGCAACTACGACGGCGCGGACAAGCACCGCACGGACATCGGGAATGATGTGTTCGTGGGCAGCGGCACGATGCTAGTGGCGCCGGTGACCGTCGGCGACGGCGCCTACGTCGCGGCCGGCTCGACCATCACCTCGGACGTTCCCGCCGACGCGCTCGGGGTCTCCCGGGCGCGCCAGGAGACGAAAGAGGGCTGGGCGGCGCGCCGTAGAAGGCTGCGACCGACGGCCGAAGAGCGCGAGAGCGGGGGAACAGAACAGTGAGCGGACTGGTCACCTCCAGCTCGAAGACGCTCATGCTCTTCTCTGGCCGCGCGTTCCCCGAGCTCGCTCAGGAGATCGGCGCCGAGCTCGACACGCCGCTGGGCAACGTCACGCTCGGCGACTTCCCGAACGGCGAGATGTACTGCCGGTTCGAAGAGTCGGTCCGCGGCTCCGATGCCTTTGTCATCCAGAGCCATACCGAGCCGATCAACAAGTGGCTCATGGAGCAGCTGATCATGGTCGACGCGCTGAAGCGCGCCTCCGCCAAGCGCATCAGCGTCGTCGCGCCGTTCTACCCGTACGGCCGCCAGGACAAGAAGACCCTCGCCCGCGAGCCCATCTCGGCGCGGCTGATCGCCGACTTGTTCACCGCGGCGGGTGCGGACCGGATCATCTCGATCGACCTGCACACGGCGCAGATCCAGGGGTTCCTCAACGACCCGCTGGACCACCTGACGGCGCTGCCGATGCTCAGCGACTACATCGCCCAGCGCGTTGACTCGTCGCAGCTGACGATCGTGTCGCCGGACGCGGGCCGAGTGCGCGTTGCCGAGAAGTACACCGACCGCCTCAACTGCCCGCTCGCAATCATCCACAAGCGCCGCAGCGCGCGCACGCCGAGCGACGTTCGCGTCTTCGAGGTCGTCGGTGAGGTCGAGGGCCGCACGTGCGTCATCGTCGACGACATGATCGACACGGCGGGGACCATCACCAAGGCCGCGGATGCCGTCATCGCTCAGGGCGCCAGCGAGGTGCTCGTCGTGGCGACACACGGCATCTTCTCCGAGCCGGCGGTCGACCGGCTGAAGAACTGCGCGGTGAAGGAAGTCATCGTCACCAACACGCTCCCCCTGCCGGACGACAAGCGGTTCGACAAGGTGACCGTGCTCTCGATCGCGCCGATCATCGCGCGCGCGATCCGCGCGGTGTTCGACGACTCGTCGGTCTCCGACCTGTTCGACGGCACCAACTAGCGCCGCGACCCCGCGCCTACGTCACGCAGAAGAACCCGCCGAGGCGCAGCCCCTTCGGCAGCGGTGCGTCCGCATAGCGGTCGCGGACATACGTCGGTGCGCTGAGCACGAGCGACCGGGGACGGCGGATGACCGGGTCCTTCGCGGTGTAGCGGCTCGGCGCCGAGTTGCCCTCGACGAACGGCGCCCGTGCGACCTCAGCCGCGCGGGGTCCCGTGTAGCGCAGGATGTAGAGCCCGAGGTCGATGTCGACGACATAGATCAGGCCGTTCTGCACGACGGGGTAGGACCACATCGCTCCGGTCCACTGCGGCGCCTTGTTGCCGCCGAAGTACAGCCGCGTGTCGCGGACGTCGGGCTCGAACGTCGGCTTGGGCACGAAGACGCCCGCCTCGCGCGGTGCGGCCGGGTTGCTGATGTCGACGGCGCGCAGCCCGCCGCCGTAGTAGGCCATGAGGACGATGTTGGGGAACACGGTCTGGTTGTGCGACGTGAACGTGCCGTTGAGCGCTTTCGCCCGGTCGCAGTCGTTCTCGGGCAGCTTGTACTCGCCGCCGGTCAGCGTCGGCAGTGCCTCGTTGGAGATGTCGGCCATGTGCAGCCAGCCGAACGGGCAGCCGCCGGTGCCGAGGTACGGGTCGACGACACCGGCGTAGCCCTCGTCGACGAGCACCGCGAAGTTCTTGCCGGGCACCTTGACCGCGCCATGCACGTTGCCGTCGTACATCAGCGGAGCGCCGCGTGGGACGACCGCGCCACCCGGTAGCCCTTGGGCAAGGGTCGAGGTGTCGGCGACGTAGAAGCCGTAGTCCCAGGTGCCCATGTATGCGCGCGTGCCGTCGTCACTCACGGAGATCGAGTGCAGGTAACCGCCGTCGGAGTTGAAGGCGTCGAGCGGCTTGACGACTCCGTCGGTCGCGGAGTCGTAGACCGCGACGAGCTTGGGCGCGGCGATGTCGGTGATGTCGATGACCTGCAGGTCGGGCGCGTAGATCGTCATCGTCGTGTAGAGCAGCGCCCGCCCCGGGTGCGCGCGGTCCTTCCAGAGGAAGAACTCATGCGGCGACCGCGCGCCGAAGTCGTACGTCGAGGCCAGCCGCGGCTTCGTGCAGTCCTTGCTGATGTCGTAGATCTTGAAGTCGTTGCCCTTGGTCGAGCCGACGCCGCTGAGCGAGTAGCTCATGACGACGAGTACGCCGAGGCCGGCGTCGGCACGCATCTCGCGCTGCGTCGCCCCGGAGACGGGCGGGATCTTGCCGACCTGGCGCGGCTTGCGCGGGTTGCTCACGTCGACGATGGCGACGCCGAAGTGCGCGTAGCGGTCGCCGACGTAGACGCACTTGCCCGCCACCGCGATCGGGGAGTTCTCGCCACGGTTTGCCAACGTTGTGTGCCCGACGAGCTGGAAACCGCGGGTTGTGCCGTAGCGCGAGGGCGTGGCGCCGGTCGCTGGTGCCGCCGTGGCGGGCATACCGCTCGCCGCCGCGACCGCGAGTACGAGTGGGCCGACCCAGCTGCGAACGCGCATCAGACCTCCATGGGCGACGTGCCGCCTGCTTCGACCTGCTTCGACCTGGCCACGATGATCCCTCTCCACGCCGGCGACGGCCGTTTTCCCGCGGCTGCCACGCGCCGGTAGACTCGCCGGTTCACGGCCGCTGGCGTGCGCGCGGCCATCTCACATGCCGTTAGCAGGGAGCAGTCGTGGCCGAGGTCCGCATCGCCGCGGAGCCGCGCACCGAGTTCGGCAAGGGTGGCGCACGCCGCACCCGTCGGGCCGGCAAGGTGCCCGCGGTGCTGTACGGCCACGGTGTCGACCCGCGGCACATCTCCCTCCCCGCCCGCGAGCTGCAGCACGCGCTCCGCGGGGCCGGGGGCAGCAACGTGCTGCTACGCGTAGACGTGGACGGCACCTCGGAGCTCGCGCTGCCGCGCCAGGTGCAGCGCGACCCGCTGCGCGGCGACCTCACGCACGTCGACCTGCTTCTCGTGCGGCGCGGCGAGAAGGTTGCCGTCGAGGTCGCGGTACACCTGGTCGGCGAGTCGGCTGCCGTGCGCGGCGGCGATGGCATCCTGACGACCGAGCTGTCCGCACTCAGCGTCGAGGCCGAGGCCACCAACATCCCGCAGTTCGTCGAGGTCGACATCTCCGGGCTCGGCGTCGGCGACAGCATCCACGCTGGCGACGTCAAGCTGCCCGAGGACGTCACTCTTCTGGCGGACGCGAACGCCGTGATCGCGCACGTGCTCGCGGCCGTGACCGCGGAGCAGCTAGAGGCAGAGCTCGCATCGGCGGAGGCGGAGGCACGCGGTCCCGAGGCCGTCCCGGCGGCGGCCGAGGCTGCTGTCCCCGAGGGCGAAGAGGCACCCGCCGCGGGCGACACCCGCGAGGCTGCTGCCGCCCCGGCGGCGGAGTAGCCGCTGCGGTTCCTGCACCGGGCGCGCGCGTCCGAGACGACGGGCGAACCGCCGTATCTCGTCGTCGGGCTCGGCAACCCGGGCCCGCGTTACGCCGGACACCGGCACAACGTGGGGTTCGTGATCGTCGAGCTCGTCGCCGACCGACTGCATGAGCGCTTCAAGGCGCACCGGGGGCGCGCGGATGTCGTCGAGAGCCGCCTCGGTGACACGCGGCTCCTACTGATGAAACCGAAGTCGTACATGAACGAGTCGGGCGGACCGGTCGCGTCACTGCGCGACTTCTTCAAGGTGCCGACGGCGCGCATCGTCGTCGTGCACGACGAGCTCGACCTGCCCTACGGCACGCTGCGACTGAAGGCTGGCGGTGGCGACAACGGGCACAACGGGCTGCGGTCAGTGCGCAAGTCGCTCGGAACCGGTGAGTTCAGCCGGGTGCGCTTCGGTATCGGCCGGCCGCCCGGCCGCCAGGACCCGGCCGACTTCGTGCTGAGCGACTTTGCGACGCCCGAGCGCAAGGAGCTGCCGTTTCACGTCGACCGTGCCGCCGACGCGGTGGAGGCCCTCGTGACGCGAGGTCTCGTCAGCGCGCAGAACGAGTTCAACGGTGGCGCGGAGTGACGCGCTAGACGAGCCGCCGCCGCCAGAAATGACGGGTGATGCGGAGCGCGACCGCTGCGCCCGCAGCGAGCAACAGCAGGAAGAGCACGGTGCCGGAGGCGGCGATGAGCCAGTCGACGCCGTCAGTGAAGCGCTCGCCCGCGTCGTGGAACGCCTGGCGCAGCTCGCTCCGCGGCTTAGGTGGACTGAAGACGCTGGCCGCGCCGCGCTCCGCGACGTTGACCGTCAGCACCGAGTAGGCAGTCTGGTCGTCGAGCAGCTTCTGCCGGCCCTGCAGCTGCTCGATGTCGACCTGCAGCGAGTCGATGCGCGACTGCACGCTGAGGATCTCGCCGATGGTCCGGGCGCGGCTGAGCAGCGTCACATAGCGCTCGCGGCTCGCGACCATTGTGCGCAGTCGCGTCGTCAGGTCGACGTACTCCGCGGTGACGTCGCTGGAGCTGCTGTTCTGCGAGAGCACCTTGCCCAGCCCGCGGGCGTCGACGATCGTCCGTTCGAAGTTGTCCGCGGGCACGCGCAGCACGACGCTGCCGCGCGGTGTCGTACCGGTCTGGGTGAGCTTGCTGCTCGCGACGTAGCCGCGCTGTGCTGTCGCGAGTGAGGTCAGCTGCCGGACGGCCCGGTCGAACTGGCCGCGTTCGACCTGGATCGAGACGTCGCCGGTTTTGATGATCCTCGTTGCGTCGACGACAGTCGGCGCGCCGAGACCCGGCGCCGCGCCTACGCCGCCGGTAGCCGTTCCGCCGGACGCGGCAGTACCGCCGCCGGAACCGAACTGTGGCTGCGCAGGCAGCGGAGCCGGAACCGGGCCGCGCGGGAGACGCGCGGTTCCAGACTTGAGACGCGCAGCGTCGTTCGTCGTCTGGGACGTGCCGTTGGCGCGGCTCGCGGTGTCACGACCGCTGGAGTCGATGCGCGACGCGGCGACGCCCGCGATCAGGACGAAGAGGAGCGACGCCGCGATCGTCAGCGGAGTGATCCGCCAGCGACGCGGCCGCTGTGCCCCGTTGGCCTCGGCCCGCGCCGCGGCGAGAACTCGGTCCGGGCCGTCGGACGGCGGGTCGTAGCCCCCCGCGGATTCCTCGAGCGCGCGCTCGAGCAGGGCCTCGTCGATCACTGCGCCTCCTCGACGTCGCGTGCGCGCAGCGCGCGGAGGCGCGGATTCGCGGCCAGGCGCGTGCGGGCCTCGTGCAGACGCGACTTGACCGTGCCGGGCCGCCGGCGGATCGCCGTAGCGATCTCGGCTTCCGTGAGCCCGCTGTAGTAGCGCAGGACCACCGGGATACGCAGGTGCTCGGGCAGGGAGCTGAGCGCGTCATGCATCGCGTCGGACGCCTCGGCCGCCTCGGCGGCGACGTCCGGCTCGGTGTCAGCGGCGTGCCGCGCGCGCAGGTCGTCGAGCTCACCGCGATGCTCGCGCCACGACCGTTCCTTGCGCAGCTTGGAGCAGCACGCGTTGACGACGACGCGGTAGATCCAGGGACGGACACCCTCGGGGTCCGCCGGCAGCGAGTCGCGAAACCGCCAGGCGCGCAGGAAACCGTCCTGGACGGCCTCCTCGGCATCCGCCGGGTTCTGCAGGATGAGGCACGCGGTCCGGTACGCCGGCGCGTAGCTCACCGAGAGCCATTGCTCGAGCTCGTCCACGCCACCCCTCGCCAGCCGGGTCGTCACCAAGAACACTCCGGCACGGCCGGCGAGGTTCGCCGCGAACGCGGCTACGCGCTAGGCGTAGGTGAAGGTGTAGGTAACAGTCGCCGTCGGCGTACCCGCGAAGTTGCACACCTCGAGGACGATGTCGCCGGCCTTCTTGACCTTGAACTCCAGGCTGTCCTTGTTGGACCCCGGGACATTCGTGTTCGGGGTCGAGGTGCCGGAGCCCTCCGTGATGACCTCGCCGGAGGAGTCGACGACGCGCATGTCCCAGTCGCCCTCGAAGCCAGTCATCTCGGCGTAGAAAAGACCCGCGGCCGGCACCTTGAAGGGCTCGCGGTTCAGGCTGACGCCCTCGGGGGCACCGTCGCAGATCGTCGTCGCCGCCGGGTAGGGAACGGGCTCGGTCGCGGTGTAGGTCTTCGTGATCGGCTTCGGCTTCGGCTTGGGCTTGGGCTTGGCGTACGCCGGCGCGAAGGCGCTCGTCACGAGCAGTGCGGCGATCGCGGTCGACGCGACCTGGCGTGCGGTCATCAGTGGAGCCCCCGTCGATGTGTGGTTAGGCGAAGGTGAACGTGTAGGAGACGGTCGCCTGCGGAGTGCCGGCGAAGTTGCACGCCTGCAGCCCGAACTTGCCCGCCTTCTTGATCTTGATCTCCAACGTGTCCTTGTTGCTGCCCGGCACGTTCGTGTTCGGCGTGGTTGTCCCGGCGCCCTCGGTGACGACCTCCCCGTCGGAGTCGACGAGGCGCATGTCCCAGTCGCCCTCGAACCCGGTTATCTCGGCGTAGAACGTGCCGGGGGCGGGCGCAGTGAACGGCTCGTTGTCCATGCTCACGTCTTCCATGGCGTCACCACACGCAGTGGAAACCGACGCGGGGTAGGGGACGGGCTCGGTCACGGTGTAGGTCTTGGTGATCGGCTTGGGCTTGGGCTTCTTCTTCGGCTTGGCGTACGCGGGGCCGAACGCGCTCGTCACGAGCAGCGCGGCGATCGCGGCGGACAGCACGGTTCGCGGGCTCACTGCAGACCTCCCCTGTGGCTTGGTCGGCAGGATTCGCAGCCGAGGAGCGCGATTCCTGCCGATCCGCCCATCTCGACCGGGAAACCACGCCGCTACGCTGGCCGACGTGCCGGCTTTGCCCGGCGCGACCCCCCGGTCTGCTGACCGCGGGGACATTCGTGTTGGAAGGACGCCGCCGCCGTGTCCGTCTCGGGCCTGCTCGACGTGGTCGCGGCCGAGCCGGGGCTGGCCGCCGCGGTGCAGATGGCGGGGCTCCCCGGCGTAGACGTGTCGGCGCCCGCGACGCTGCAGCCGTTCGCGATCGCCGCGCTCGCCCGCGAGATGCGACGCACCGTGGTCGCCGTGACGGCGACCGGGCGCGAGGCCGAGGACCTCGTCGCGGCATTGGAGAGCCTGCTGCCCGCGGAGAGCGTTGCCGAGTTCCCGGCATGGGAGACGCTGCCGCACGAGCGGCTCAGCCCGCGTGCCGACACCGTCGGCCGTCGGCTCGCGGTCCTCCGGCGACTCGCGCACCCCGGCGATGCCGAGCGCATCGCCGTCGTCGTCGCGCCGGTGCGGGCGATGCTGCAGCCCTACGTCGCGGGGCTGGGCGAGCTGCCGCCGATCACCGTCCGGGCCGGCGACACCCTCGACCTCGACGAGCTCGTCGAACGGCTCGTGAGCTACGCCTACACCCGCACCGAGCTGGTCGCGAAGCGCGGGGAGTTCGCGGTGCGCGGCGGCATCGTCGATGTCTTCCCGCCGACCGAAGAGCACCCGCTGCGCTGCGAGTTCTGGGGCGACACCGTCGAGGAGGTGCGCGCGTTCGCCGC
>JBHELW010000335.1:0-1799 GCA_046262915.1 Mycobacteriales bacterium
GTCAGTCGAAGAACTCGATGCCGAATTCGGCACCCAGCTCCGTCAAGTGACCGGCCTCGATCGCCTCGTGTGACCGCCGGAAGTAGTCGTCGATCCCGCCCGGGATGAACAGGTGCAGCAGTCGGCTCCCCGGCTGACGTACCTCGAACCGGTGCGGGCGGCCACGTGGCGCGAAGACCACCGCTCCCGGCGTAGCGGTCAGGACGTCGTCGTCGACGAAGAACGCGTACTCACCGCTCAAGACGATGAAAGTCTCGTCCTCGCGGGTGTGCCGGTGCAGTCGCGGCCCGTCGCCGATCTCGCCGAGACTCGACTCGATGAGCGTGTAGGCGCCGCCGGTCCGGTCTGACGTCGCACGCAGCAGGAAGCGCGAGTGGCCGATCGGGACCTCTTCGCCTTCGTCCATCTGGGTGATGAGCGGCTCGAGCGGCTGCGACATGCGCCAATCGTGCACCCAGCGGGTGCGACGCGGTTCAGGACTGGCTGAACGACAGCGTCGTCGACGCCGTCCACACCAGCGCGGTCGCACGGCCGCGGGCTGCGGTCAGGTCGTCGAGAACCCACCTGACGTGCGGGTTCGTGCGCCCGGCGGCCGCGCTGACCTCGGTCGCGGAGACCGCGCCAGTCGACGACACGTCACGGACGTAGACGCGGGTGGTCTGCCCTCCCTGGTAGCTGAAGGTCTCCTCGGTCGCGACGAAGACGTGGCCGCCGGAGGCAGCGACGAGAATGGCCCCGACGTCGCCGCGGTGCGGGAGCTCGAAGACCCGCGGCCCGTCCGCTGTTTCGTAGCGAAGAACCGGCGCGTGGTTGCGAGTCCACGCGACGAACGTTCTGCCGCCGGCGTGCGCGACGTCCGAGCTGCGGTAGTAGTCGACCGGACCTAGGTTTGTCTCCTGGAACACGCCATCCGGGGTCGCGGTGGCGAGGAAGAGCGTGCGCGGACCGACGACGTCGTACTGCCGTTGGAACGTGAGCACGACGCCGGACGCCGTCAGAGCCGCGCTCGGCGTGTCGACGTAGCGCACGTCCGACGGGAACGAGCCCTCCGCAGCGCCACCCATCGTCTTGCGCCAGTGCAGCGTGGCGCTGCCCTGTTCGTTGTCGTCTGGGAAGCGGCCGCTGCGGGTGAGCGAGTAGAACGCCCACCACCGTCCGTCCCGGGCGACGATGCTGGCCTCCTCCGTCGTGTCCCCGATCCCGACGAGCTGCGTCAGCGCGCTGGGTCGCCCCCCGTGCGGCACCTTGCCGACGTAGAGCGTCGTTCCCGCGGGGTCGTAGTCCTCGGGTGAGCGGAGTACGACGAACGTCGTCGCGCCGTCGTCAGCGACGGCCGCGACGCCGTAGTCGCCGCTCCATGCGGGCGTCGAGCGCCACGCGCCGCCCGGTGCGCGGCTCACGATGCGGATTCCCGCGCCGCAGCTGGACGCCCCCCAGAGCGCGCCGCTTGCCAGGGGCGCGATCTTCACGCGTCCCGGAAGGTTCGCGGAGCCGCAGGCTTGTTGCGGCGGGCCGAACGGCGCGATGCTCGCCGACGCCGGCAGAGCGAGAACGACCGTCAACGTGCCCGCAAGGGCGGCGAGAGCGCGTGGTGAGCGCATGGCACTCCTCGTCTAAAGCGCGCTGCGGGCAGCGCACAACTGTCCCCCGCGTTAATAACGACGCCGCTCGCCGCAGGTTGCGGGTCGGGGACGCCTCTCCGCGTAGCGTGTCGCGGCGATGCCACCTCGCCGTCGCTCGTCAGCGCCGCGCGTCGCCTTCGTGCTCGGCGGCGGCGGGCACGCCGGCGCACACGAGGT
>JBHELW010000336.1:0-1487 GCA_046262915.1 Mycobacteriales bacterium
TCCTACCGCGTCGCCGACGCGACGAGCGCGCAGGGTCCGCTCCGCCGGCACGACACGGTGTGGCACCCCCGCGCGCTCTCGCTGCGCGCAATGCGGTTGGCGAGCAAACCGCTCGTCGGCGAGCACGACTTCGTGGCGTTCTGCCGTCAGCGCGCGGGTGCGACCACCGTGCGCACGATCCGCCGCCTCAGCTGGACGCGGGGCGCCGACGGTGTGCTGCTCGCCACGGTAGAGGCCAACGCGTTCTGTCATCAGATGGTGCGGTCGTTGGTCGGCGCGCTGCTCGCCGTCGGCGACGGCCGGCGGCCATTGGAGTGGCCCGGCAGCCTGCTTTCTGCGCCGTCACGCGTGCCCGGCGTCCAGGTCGCGCCCGCACACGGTTTGACGCTCTGCGCTGTTGGCTACCCGCGCGGGGGTTAGCGATGCGCCGAGCGGGATCAACTCCTTCGGCGTCCTCGTCCTAGTGCCACGATGCCGACGTGAGTTCGCGCTCGCGGTGGGTGATCCTGGCTCTTGTCTTGTTGATGGTTCTCCCGATCGGCGACCGGCGCACGATCGCGCTGGCGATTTTGCTGCTGTTGCTCATCGCGGTCGTCGTGTTTGTCCTGGACGATGTTCGGCGCTACGCGGACCTGCCCTACTGGGTGGCCGCTCTCTGCATCCTTGCGTGTGTGTTGTTGAGCCCGATCGGCGGATTCGTCGTCTGGTTGCTCGTCCGCCGCAAGTGGACGCGGACCCCCAGGGGGTCTGCGCCGGCAGCCAGCGTTGACCCCCCTCGCGACGGGTCGGTATCCTGATCAACCGTTGCCGCCAGCGATCGCGGCTCCTGCCCGTCGCCGGCCCGTGGGCCCCGATCACCGTTGAGAAGGTTTTCGTGCGCACGTTCTCCCCGAAGGCCGCTGAAGTCACGCGCAAGTGGTACGTCATCGACGCTTCCGACGTGGTGCTCGGCCGTCTCGCCAGCCAGACAGCACGGATCCTGCGCGGCAAGCACAAGCCGATCTTCGCGCCGCACGTCGACACCGGTGACTTCGTCATCATCGTCAACGCCGCCAAGGTCGCGCTGACCGGCAACAAGGCGGCGCAGAAGATGTACACGCGCCATTCCGGCTACCCGGGCGGGTTGCGGCAGACGCCATACACCGAGCTGCTTGCGACGCGGCCGAAGTTCGCGGTCGAGCGCGCGGTCAAGGGGATGCTCCCGCACACCACGCTCGGCCGGAAGATGCTCTCCAAGCTCAAGGTCTACGACGGGCCGACGCACCCGCACGGCGCCCAGCAGCCGGAGCCGCTGGAGCTGACGCAGGTCGCGCAGTAGCCCGTGATCCACGACACTCGCAACGAAACGAGGAGAACTGACAGTGCCTGAGACCGCCGAGCTGGTGCGCGCGACTGGTCGCCGCAAGGAGGCGATCGTCCGCGTCCGCCTCATCCCGGGTACGGGTCAGTGGAAGCTCAACGGCCGCACGCTCGACGACTACTTCCCG
>JBHELW010000337.1:0-2104 GCA_046262915.1 Mycobacteriales bacterium
GCGACGACCTTGCCGGTCTGGTCGATCGAGAACTTCGTCGCGCCCGCCACCTTGAGGTCGACGAGCTTGCCGTTGAAGGACGCGCCGGTGGAGACGCCGACGAGCGTGCCGCTCGTGGCGTTGTCAGCGGTCACCGTGAGGATGCCCGTGCCCGCGTAGGTGCCGCTCGTCGCGAGGCCCAAGAGCGAGCCCGTGACCTGCGTGCCACCCACGGACGCGAGGGTGCCGGCGAAGACGCCCGTGCTCGAGAGCGACAGCGTCTTGTTCGCGCCAAGCGTCGTGTTGCCGTTGAGGGAGATCGCGCCGGTGCCGGTCGAGAACGTGCCCGCGCCGGTCTGCGAGAAGGAGCCGAGCGTGGAGAGCGAGCCGTTCGCCGAGATCGAGCCTGCGGTCGTGAACGACCCGGCGGTCTGCGAGATGTTCCCGCCGAAGGTCGCCGTCCCGGTGCCGACCGTGAACGGGTTGGAGCCGCTCACTGTGGTCGCCCCGTTGAAGGTCGTGGCCGCGTTGACCGTGGTCGCCCCGTTGAGCGTCACCGCGCCGGTGCCCGTCGAGAACGTGCCGGTGCCGGTCTGCGTGAACGCGCCCGAGGTCGTGATCGCGCCGGTCTCGTCGACGACGAACCGCGACGCGCCGCCGACGGTGAGGTCGACGAGGCGACCGGTGTAGCCGTTGCCGGCCTGCAGGTAGAGGCCTGTGCCGCTGTTCGCGCTGCCGCCGAGCGCGACCGCGATGGCGCGGCCGTCGTTGGCCGACGCGAGACCCGTTCCGCTGACATTGAGGATAGTGCCGCCGAGCTGCGGGCTCGAGACGTTCGCGAGCTTCTGCGTCGTCGCAGAAGCAGCCGACGTGCTGGAGACGTTGAGGATCGTGCCCGTGTACGCGCCCGCCTGCACGTTGACCGCGCCGGCGCCGCCGTAGAAGGCGCCAAGCTGCACGTCGACGGCCTTGCCGGTCGTGAGGCTCGCGCCGCTGATCCCGAGGATCGTTCCGGCCTGCGTCTGGTCAGCCGTCAGCTTGAAGAGCGTGCCCGTGAAGTTGCCGGTGCTCGAGATGCTCGAGGCCGTGCCGCTGAAGGCGCTGTTGTTCGTGACCGAGAACGAGTTGTCGACCGCGACAGCGGTCGTGAACGTCTTCGTGCCACTGATCGTCTGATCGCCGTCGATCAGGCCCGACGGACCTTGCGGTCCGGTCGCGCCCGTCGCGCCGGTGGCGCCCGTCGCGCCCGTGGCACCGGTCTCACCCTGCGGGCCCTGCGGCCCGGTGGCACCTGTCTCGCCCGGGGGACCCTGCGGTCCGGTGGCACCCGCGGCGCCGTCATTGCCGGCGGGGCCCTGCGCGCCCTGAATGCCCTGAACGCCTTGGACACCCTGGGCGCCCGCGGCGCCATCCGTACCGGAAGGACCAGCGGGACCCGCCGGACCCTGCGGTCCGGTCGCGCCAGTCGCGCCGGTCGCACCCTGCGGACCAGCGGGACCAGCGACGCCCTGAGGACCAGCCAGGCCGATCTCGCCGGGAGCACCAGCGATCCCCGCGCTGCCCTGAGGACCAGTCGCGCCTTGCGCACCAGCGACACCCTGAGGACCAGTCGCGCCTTGCGCACCAGCGACACCCTGAGGACCAGTCGCGCCGACCTCGCCATTCACGCCTGCGATGCCCTGCGGACCAGCGATGCCCTCGGGACCAGCCGCGCCGACCTCGCCACTCACGCCAGCGATGCCCTGCGGACCAACAGCACCGTCGCGACCTGCGACGCCCTGCGGACCGGTAGCGCCATCGCGACCTGCGACGCCCTGCGGACCAGCCACGCCGATCTCCCCATTCACGCCTGCGATGCCCTGCGGACCAGCGATGCCCTGGGGACCAGTCGCGCCGACCTCGCCGTTCACGCCGACGATGCCCTGCGGACCAACAGCACCATCGCGACCCGCGACGCCTTGAGGACCAGCTGCGCCATCACGACCCGCAGCCCCGGCGACACCAGGAGCGCCCTGAACGCCGGCCGGGCCCGGGATCGCGGGGGCCGGGAGCACGACCGGAGCGGGATCGCCTGCGCGGTCAGCGTCGCTCACGAGCGCGCGCGGCGCGGCCGATGCACCAATGA
>JBHELW010000338.1:0-9004 GCA_046262915.1 Mycobacteriales bacterium
CGACAAGCCGAGCTGGCGCAGCTCCGGATAGGCCTTCGTCGAGTCGAGTGCGTTGCGGCTCTGCAACCGCACGCGTCCGCCGTCGACGAAGGCGATCGTCCGCACGCCGTCCCACTTGAACTCATACGACCACTCGTCGCCGTGCGGCATGCCGCGTGCCAATGTCGCGAGCATCGGCGGCACGGTTTGCGGCATCGGCTCGAAGCCGGTCGGCGGGTCACTCTTACGGCGGACCATCCAGTTCTTCCCGTCCGTCTGGAAGAGCACGTACTCGCCTTCGACGCGCTCGCCGTGCAGCACGACCTTGACCTCGCGGTCCGACCACTTCTCTTCCTCGTATGTCCCCTGGTCCCACAGGTAGACCTGCCCACCGCCGTACTCGCCGGCCGGGATCTCGCCCTCGAAGTCGAAGTAGCTGAGCGGGTGGTCCTCGGTGTGCACGGCCAAGTGGTTGGTCTTGTCGAGCGGCAGCCCCTTCGGCACCGCCCACGACACCAAGACTCCGTCGCGCTCCAGCCGGAAGTCCCAGTGCAGCGCGGTCGCGTGGTGCTCCTGGATGACGAAGCGCGGGGCCTTGCGACGGGACTTCCGCTTGGTGTCGCCGCGCGCCGGCTCCGGAGTGCGCCGGAAGTCGCGCATCTTCTGATACGTCGAGAGCTTGCCGGGCATGTGTGCCGTCTACCCCCTCCGGCCTCGATGCAACGGTGACACGATTGGCCACGTGAGCACCGGTCTGGCGCTGCCGCTCAACCTCGGGCTGCGCGTCGCCGGCTTCGTCGACGTCGCGCGGCGCGCCGAGGAGCTCGGCTACGACCGCCTGTGGGCGGCCGAGGCGGGCACCAACGACGCATTCGGGCTGCTCACGGCATGCGCGACGGCCACCGAGCGCATCGGTCTGGCAACCGGCGTGCTGCCCATCTTCACGCGGACGCCGTCGCTCATGGCGCAGTCCGCCGCGACGTTGCAGGACGTGAGCGGCGGACGTTTCACTCTGGGTCTCGGCGTCTCCTCACCGATCATCGTGCAGCGGTGGAACGGCGTGTCGTTCGACCGGCCGCTCGCGCGCATCCAGGCCTATGCCGAGACGGTCGCTGCGCTGCTGACCGGCGAGAAGGTGACGCGCGACGGGCTCTACCCCGTCGATGGCTACCGGTTGCTCATGCACGTCCCGCAACCGCCGCCGCCGATCATGCTCGGTGCACTGAACCCGAAGATGCTGCGCGTCGCGGGCGCGTCGAGCGACGGCGCGCTGCTCAACTGGATCGGCGCGTCAGCGGTTCCGTCCGCGCTCGAGCAGGTGGCGGCCGGAGCCGACGGTCGCCCCCGTCGTAACGCGGTCTTCGTGCGGGTCTGCGTGACCGACGACGTCGAGGCCGCGCGCCGCTGGGCCCGCCGCGAGGTGATGGGCTACGTCATCGTGCCCGCCTACCGCGCCGCGTTCGCGACGCAGGGCTGGGGGGACGCGTGCGACGCCGCGATGGCGTCGTGGGACGCAGGCGACCGCAAGGGTGCGGCCGCGGCACTGCCCGCGGAGTTCGTCGACTCGTTGTGTCTAGCCGGGGCCGCGGACGACGTGCGGCGCCGCTTCGATGAGTTCCGCGCGGCCGGCGCCGACGAGCCGATCGCGTTCCTCTTCAGCGGCCAGTCGGAGCCCGCCGCGGTCGTCGCGGAGCTGGAGGCGACGATGCGTGCACTCGCTCCCCGTTAACCGCTGTCCACAGATCGCGCCGCGCGCGGCAGCGGCGCGCGTTACGGCGGGACGATCGGCACGTGCGTTTCGCGGCGTCGCCGGGCGTCCTCGGCATCACCGCTGCGCTAGCCGTCGCGGCCGGCGCGGTCCTGCTTCGGCCGGCACCGCCCGCGACCGTGCCCGGGCCACTCGCGCGACCCGCCCCCGGCGTCGCACTCAGCCGGGCGCGCACCCCCACACCAAGCCCGGCGCCGAGTCTCATGCCGAGCCCCATGCGGCCCGATCTGCGCGCGCTCGTCGGCGCGCTCGACCGCGCCCGCGTCGCCGGCTACCGCGACCCCGCGCACGCGGACCCGCGGCGCTGGTTGTCGTCCGAGTGTCCCTGTCTCGCCGCGGAGCGCGCGACGCTCGCCCGTCTCGCCGGGCTGGGCCACCGGCTGCGCGCGCAGCCGCCGGTCGTCGTAGCCATCGACGTACTAACGGCCACCGCCGATGTCGGCCGCGTGCGCGTCGTCGATCGCCTCCCGGCGTACACCGAAATCGACCGCCACGACCGCGTCGTGCACCGCTGGCCCGGCCGCGGCCCACGCACCTGGCTGGTCCTGTTGCGTCGCACGGCCGCCGGCTGGCGAGTGGCGGATCTGCGCGCCGGGTAGCCGTCGGAGCCTGGGGGTACGACAATTGATCACCAGGGTGGACACTCTTCCCTGACCTAGGCGCAGCGGAGGCGACGAGCGTGCGGGCAATCTGGAAGGGCGCGATCTCGTTCGGCCTCGTGTCGATCCCGGTGAAGATGTACTCCGCGACGGAGGAGAAGGACGTCGCGTTCCACCAGGTGCACGCCAAAGACGGGGGCCGCATCCGCTACAAGCGCGTGTGCAGCGTCGACGGCGACGAAGTGCCCTACTCCGACATCGCCAAGGGCTACGAGATGTCCAACGGCGAGGTCGTCATCCTCACGGACGAGGACTTCGAGCAGCTGCCACTGGTGACGAGCCGGATGATCGACGTGGTGCAGTTCGTGCCGCTCGAGCAGGTCGACCCGATCCTGTTCGCCAAGTCCTACTACCTCGAGCCGGAGAAGACCGGCACGAAGCCCTACGTCCTGCTGCGCAAGGCTCTCGAGGAGAGCGGCAAGGTCGCGGTCGTCAAGGTCGCGCTGCGCAACCGGGAGTCGCTCGCGACGTTGCGCGTACGAGACGGCGTCTTCGTGCTCGAGACGATGCTCTGGCCGGACGAGGTGCGCCGCGCGGACTTCGGCTTCCTCGACGACGACATCGACGTGCGACCGGCCGAGCTGCGGATGGCCAACAGCCTCATCGACTCGCTCACCGGCGACTTCGAGCCGACAGAGTTCACCGACGCTTACCGCGAGGCGCTCGAGGAACTGATCGACGCGAAGGTCGCCGGCC
Organism: Mycobacteriales bacterium; assembly: GCA_046262915.1. Taxonomy (GTDB): domain Bacteria; phylum Actinomycetota; class Actinomycetes; order BP-191; family BP-191; genus JBHELW01. The sequence continues at coordinate 3,103 of JBHELW010000338.1, forward strand.
GCGAGGTCGTCCAGCCGACCGATACGACCGCGGACGCCGGGCCGGTCGTCGACCTGATGTCGGCGTTGCGGGCCAGCGTCGAGGCGGCGAAGAAGGGCCGCGGATCCGGCGGTGCAACTTCGGCGACGGCGACGGCGTCGGGCAAGGCGAAGAGCGGCGCTCGTGCGGCGAAGAAGACCGCGGCCAAACGGACGCCCGCGAAGAAAGCGGCCAAGCCAGCCAAGCGCGCAACCAAGACCGCCGCCCGCCACGAGGCGAAGACGCCGGTACGCCGGTCCGCCTAGCACCGCCCGCACCGACTTCGCGCGGAGTTCGCCGCTCTCAGTCCGGCTTGCGCCGCAGCCAGCCCTTCCGGCGTACTGCGGGTGGGCTCGGCGCGTCGGTAGCGCGGAGCGGATGACCGAGCGGACAGCGCGTGCTGTCGGCGGCGACCGTGACCTCCCCGCCGCAGTAGGCGCACAGCCGGCGCAGCCGCGGCGCCGGGTCGGCGTCTGGTGGCGGTGGCGCGTTCATCGCGGCGAGGTCGGCCGCGCGTCGCGCGGGCGGCTCACCCGCTGGGGCCGCGCGGGCCACCCAGTCGGGCGGCGGTGCCGGTGTCGGCGGCCGCGCGGGTGGCGCCGGTCGCTCGGCTTCGCTCGCCGTGCCCGCCTCCTCCCGCCGGGTCGGCCCGAGCCCGCGGGCTCAAGCGCTCCCGCGGCCCCGCCGACAACGTCTGCACGGCATGCCGCCCGTCTTTGGCATGCCCGGAAAGGCCAGGTAGTGACCGTAACGGACTACGGCGACATCGTCTCGGCGCTGCGCGCGCTCCCTGGCGTGGCGGACGCGGACGTCGAGCCCGACCCCGACGGCAGTGGCATGGGGCTCCTGCGGCTCGGCCTGGCGCCCGGTTACGACGAGGTGCAGGTCGCGAGCAGCGTGGGTCGGCTGCTGCGCGAGCGCTTCGGACTCGGCGTCGACGCCGAGCGCGTCCAGCTGGTCGAGGACGCGGAGGTCCGGGACGAGCCCGCGGCACCCGCGGACGCCGCGAGCGGCGAGCCCGCCGCGTTGCGGCCCGCGATCCAGCGCATGCATCTCGTCTCGTCGGGGCTCGACATCACCGCGTCCGTCGCGCTGAGCGCGGGCGGACGCACGGAGACCGGCGAGTCCCGGGGCACCGCCACCCAAAGCGGCGTGCAGCGCGCGGTCGGGCTGGCGACGCTGCGCGCCCTCGAGATGCTGGTGGGCAACCAGGTGCGCTTCGATCTCGACCACCTCGACGTCACCCCGACCGGCAGCGAGCGAACCGTCGTTGCGGGCGTCACGATGACTGGTGACTCCGGGACGGACCAGCTCACCGGCGCTGCGCAAGTGCGCGAGGACGTGCGCCAAGCCGTGATCCGGGCCGTGCTCGACGCGGTCAACCGGCGGATCGAGCGACTCCTCTAAGGAGCTTGCTGTTCTGCGGGCCGGCGGCGTCAGACGACGACCGTGACGTCCTTTACGGCGATGTTCGCGACGCGCTGTGCGCTCGTCGTGCCGAGTGCGTTGAGTGCAGTCCGGCCGATGGCGACCACGAACTCGTTGCGGAAGTTCTTCGCGGCGGCGGGCAGGCTGAGCGTCGACGTCACGGTCTTGCCACTCGGCACGGTGACCGTCCCGAGCGAGACCGACGTACCGAACGACGTGCGCACTGAGACGCTGACGGCGATTGCCTTACCGGACCCGGTCGTCGCGGCCAGGCGCAGCGTCATCGCCCGGGCGCGGCTGAGATCGAAGGCGTCGCGCAGCACGAGGTCACCGCTGCCGGTCGTTCCGGACGCGGTCTGCTTGACGCTGAACTTGCCCGCGCCGTCGCTGACGGTCGTCGAGTCGACGGCAAGGCGGCTGGTGTACAGCCCGGTGGCGGTCGCCCGGGTGAAGCCGCGCGGCTCGGTGCCCGCCTCGAAGTTCGCGAGCGACCCGGTGGCCGTGTAGACCCGCTTGTCCGCCTGGCCGCCGTAGGCCGCGACCTGCGTCCCGCCGTAGGCGGTCGAGTACTGGTCGACGAAGACCTGCGTGTTGTACCCGTAGCCGTCCGGCCGCTCCGCCCAGCCGATGCCGAGGTAGCGGAAGTCGGGGTCGAGGATGTTCGCGCGGTGCTCGGGGGAGTTCATGTAGGCGGTGAACAGCGTGTCAGCGGTCTGCCCGCGCCCGACGTTCTCGCCGAGCGCGGTCCAGCTCGAGCTGCCGGCGGCTTGCGCCTGGGCCGCGACGTTGGGGTTGTGCTCGAGCACGTTGCGGCTGGCCATCGAGGCCGACCAGCGGCGCGCGACGTCGGTCGTGCCCGCCGTGACCGTGAGCCCGTGCAGGCCGCGGCTGGTGCGCGCGTTGTTGATCAACGACGCCAGCCGGTACTCGACCGCGTCGAGCCGGATGCCGGCGGCGGTGTTGGTGAACGCCGACGCCGAGCTGATGTAGTAGCCGCCAAGGGCGACGACCGCGCACACGACCGCACAGGTGCGTCGGGCGATCCGCCGGGCCCGCGCGAGCGCGGGCATCGGGAGATCGGGTTCGGCGTGGCGGGACATCCCCGACTACGTCGGCCGAACCCCGGGGGCAGCCGTTGACCCGAACGGGTGAAGATGTGACGGAAAGTGCCCGCACGATCACACAGAGTCGCGACTCAGCCGGTTCCGTACGCTCGCGCCCATGTCCGTCGGAGCCACGCCGCCCCGCCCCCGGCTCCCGGGCGCCCGGCGCCGGCTGCCCGGCGGCCAGCTCTTCGTCCGCGCCGCCGGCGGCCGAGACGGCGAGCCGGCGCTCTTCGTCCACGGGCTCGGCGGGGCGAGCACGAACTGGACCGACCTCATGACCCTGCTCGCCGACCGGCTGAGCGGCGAGGCGCTGGATCTGCCCGGATTCGGCGAGTCGGATCCACCCTCCGACGGCCGCTACTCCCTGGACTTCCACGCGCGCGCCGTCGCGGAGCTGGCCGCCACTCGCGGCCAGCCCGTGCACCTGTTCGGTAACTCGCTCGGCGGCGCGATCGCGCTGCGGGTGGCCGCGGAGCGCCCCGAGCTCGTGCGCTCGCTGACGCTCGTGTCGCCCGCCCTCCCGTCGTACCGACCGGACCGCACCGACCCGCTGCTGCCGCTGCTCCTCGTGCCGGGCATCACCGGGATCGTGCTCGCCGCGACCCGCCGCGAGTCGCCGGAGCGCCGCGCCCGGCGAGTGCTGGAGCTTTGCTACGGCGACCCGCTGGGGGTCCACCCGGAGCGGATCGCGCAAGCCGCCGACGACATCCGCCGGCGCCGCGAGCTGGCCTGGAACGACGACGCGCTCGTCGCCTCGCTCCGCGGGCTGGTGCGCGCCCAGCTCGACCCGGGCCCGCGCAACCTGTGGCGGCAGGCCGCGCGGGTGACGGCGCCGACCCTGCTCATCTGGGGCAAACGGGATCGCGTCGTGCCGGTCCGCCTGGCCGAGCGCGCGGCGAAAGCGCTGCGCGCGCGTCGCCTGCTCGTGCTCGACGGGGTCGGCCACGTCGCGCAGATGGAGCAACCGGACGCCGTAGCCGCGGCAGTGCGCGATCTGCTGGACGAGGTCGTGGGAAAGTATCCGGGCGCCGCCCGTCCGGGGGATACTGCCCGGCACTGAACCCAGACCTGGAGCGACCACGTGGACGATCCGTACGCCACCGGCCCGAGCACGCCGGAGTCCCCGCCGCCCTACCTCGCCGAGCCGTCGGCCGGCGGCGCCGGCATGTCCGACCGCATGCAGTCACTGCTGTCGAAAGCGGTCGAGGACCAGCTGAGTGAGCAGCGGCAGCTGCAGGCGCTGGTCGGCGAGATCCGCACCGCGCTGGACGGGCTGCAGGCCGAGGTCCGGGCGGCGGGCGGACAGTCGTCGGACCAGCTCGGCGAGCGGCTGGAGGCGATCGCGCGCGCGGTCGCGACGAGCGCGCAGGCGACGCAAGCGCTCGGCACTCAGTTCGACCGCGTGCTGGAGATGCTGGCGACGCAGCAGCAGGCGCTAGCGGCGCTGCCGCAGCTCCTGGCGCGGCAGTCCTCGGCGCAGCCCATCGACGAGCTGCGCGTGCATCTCGGCACGGCGTTCGTCGAGCTGCGCGACCAGGTGACGGCGCCGGTGCGCGACCTGCGAGCGCAGGTTGACGAGCTACGCCGAGAGCAGGCTGCGATGACGAGTCAGGTCTCGCAGCGCGTCGACGACGCGGTGCTGAGCCTGGCGCAGGCACTGCTCAAGCGCGGCCGGACGATCTCGACGGGCGCGAGCGCGAGCGCCGCGCCGCGGACTGTCGCGACGAACCCGGCACCTGCCGTCACGACGGTGCCGCCGGTGGCGACGGGTGCCCAGATCGCGTGGGGCGGCGGCGAGCCCGCAGGCGACGTGCCGGACCTGCAGCTGGTGGAGGACGCGCAGCCGATTCCCGCGGACTCGGCACCGCCAGCGCCGGAGCAGTCGCCGGAGGACGCGGCGGTTTCTGCCGAGGTACCAGGGCTCGTGCCGGACGACTACGGCTCGCCGGTGTCGCCCGTTACGCCGGTCGCCGCGGCGCCGGGCGGGTCAGCCGAGTCTGAAGACGCCTACTTCGACGAGCCGGACGTCCCGGAGTGGCGCGGACCCGATGCCACGACCGAGCCACCGCAGTACGGCGTCGCGCCCGAGTACGGCGTCGCGCCCGAGTACGGCGCTACTCCTGAGTACGGCGTTGTCGCCGAAGGTGGTCCCGTCCCGGAGCCGGGCGCGGAGTACGGCGAGATCCCCGGCGTCGAGGGCGAGACGACCGATGAGCACGGGCAGCGCGAGAAGCGCCGTCCGTGGTGGCGCCCGGGCGGCTAGGCCCCGAACGCGTCCTTGACCTTCTCGCCGGCCTGCTTGATGTTGCCGGTGAACTGGTCCTTCTTGCCCTCGTTCTCGAGCGACTGGTCGTTGGTCGCCTCGCCCACCGCTTCCTTGACGTCGCCCTTGAGCTCTTCGGCCTTGTTGCTCAGCTTGTCCGCTGCGTCGCCCATGCGAGAACCCTCCGTCGTTTTCGGGTGATCGTCGTTGGCCTACCCGGCGACCCGGCGCTCACACGGGAATCGCACTGCCGACGGACCCGTTGGCAGGAGAGAGGCTCTCGCCGTACGGAGGAATGCGTTGTCTTTGCCGCCGCTCGTGCCACCTGCGGCCGAGCTCACGACTGCGGAGGTCCGTCGCTACTCGCGGCACCTCATCATCCCGGACGTCCGGATGGACGGGCAGAAGCGGCTCAAGAACGCGCGCGTGCTCGCGGTCGGTGCCGGGGGGCTCGGCTCGCCGACGCTGATGTATCTCGCGGCTGCCGGCGTCGGCACGCTGGGGATCCTGGACTTCGACGTCGTCGACGAGTCCAACCTGCAGCGCCAGGTCATCCACGGCCAAAGCGACATCGGCCGGCCGAAAGCGCAGAGCGCGGCAGATGCGGTGCGCGAGATCAACCCGCTGGTCAACGTCGTGCTGCACGAGGAGCGGCTCGACTCCTCCAACGTGATGCGCATCTTCGGCGCCTACGACCTCATCGTCGACGGGACCGACAACTTCGCCACCCGCTACCTCGTCAACGACGCGTGCGTGTTGCTCGGCAAGCCATATGTGTGGGGGTCGATCTACCGCTTCGACGGCCAGGCGTCGGTGTTCTGGGCCGAGCACGGGCCGTGTTATCGCTGCCTTTATCCCGAGCCGCCGCCGCCCGGGATGGTGCCGTCGTGCGCCGAGGGTGGCGTGCTCGGTGTGTTGTGCGCGTCCATCGGATCGATTCAGGTGAACGAAGCGATCAAGTTGCTCGCGGGCATCGGTGAACCGCTCGTCGGATCGCTGATGGTCTACGACGCGCTCGAGATGGAGTACCGCAAGATCAAGGTGCGCAAGGACCCGAAGTGCGCAGTGTGCGGTGAGAACCCGACGG
>JBHELW010000339.1:0-6119 GCA_046262915.1 Mycobacteriales bacterium
TGTTGGTCGAGCAGCGCGACGTAGAGGTCAAGCTTGCCGGGGAAGTGCTGGTAGAGCACGGGCTTCGTGATGCCGGCCCGCTGTGCGATGTCGTCCATCGCGGTCGCGTGGTAGCCCTGGGCCACGAAGACCTCTTGCGCGCAGGCGAGCAGCTGCGCGCGCCGTTCGCCCCGCGGCAGCCGCCGGCGTACGGCGGGAGCGCGGCGTCGAGCGGCGGTGGCCGGCATGACCACAAACCTACCGGCGAGTAACATCGGCTGCCATGACGTTCTCGCTGGCGTTTACCGAAGAGCAGGTCGCGACGCAGAAGTGGGCGCACGAGTTCGCCGAGCGTGAGATCCGGCCGGTGGCCGCGCAGTACGACGAGACCGAGGACTTCCCGTGGCCCGTCGTCGAGAAGGCGAAGGAGATCGGCCTCTACGGCCTCGACTACTACCACATGGCGGGTTCCGACGAGTCGGGCCTGACGAGCGCGATCGTCAGCGAAGAGCTGACGTGGGGCTGCGCCGGTATCGCGCTGTGCATCTTCGGCACTGGGCTGGCGCTCGCCGGTCTTGCGGGCAGCGGCACGCCGGAGCAGTTCACCACCTGGGCGACGCGCATGTTCGCCAAGGAGGACGGCTCGCTCGCGCTCGGCGCCTTCGCCGTAACCGAGCCGGGCGCGGGTTCAGACGTGTCGTCGCTGCGCACCAAGGCCGAGAAGGTCGAAGGCGGCTGGCTGCTCAACGGGACCAAGGTCTTCATCACCAACGGTGGCATCGCGGACGTGCATGTCGTCGTCGCGACCGTCGACCCGACGCTTGGCCACAAAGGCCAGGCGTCATTTGTTGTGCCGCCGGGCACCGACGGGCTGCGCCAAGGCAAGAAGGAGCGCAAGCTCGGCATCCGCGCCTCGCATACTGCGGAGGTCGTCCTCGAGGACTGTCTTGTCCCCGACGAATGCCTGCTCGGCGGCGAAGACAACCTGCACAAGAAGATGGAGTCGGCGAAGACCGGCACGTCGATGCGCAAGTCAGGCGCGCTGTCGACGTTCGAGGCGACGCGGCCGATCGTCGGCGCGCAGGCGCTCGGCATCGCGCGCGCGGCCTTCGAGTTCGCCCGCGACTACGCGAAAGAGCGCACCGCCTTCGGCAAGCCGATCATCGCCAATCAAGGCATCGCCTTCAAGCTCGCCGACATGGCGATGGAGATCGACTGCGCGCGCATGCTCGTCTGGCGCGCGTCGTGGATGGGCCGCGCCGGTGTGCCGTTCAAGCAGGCCGAGGGCTCGATGTCGAAGCTCAAGGCCGGTGAGGTCGCGGTCTGGGCCACCGACCAGGCGATCCAGATCCTCGGGGGCTACGGCTACATCAAGGACTACCCCGTCGAGAAGTGGCACCGCGACTCGAAGATCTACACGATCTTCGAGGGCACTTCGGAGATCCAGCGACTCGTCATCTCCCGCGCGGTCGCCGCGGCGGGATAGGCATTCAGCTGCCGGGTGGTGGCCGCAGCTCGAGGTAGAGCAGCTTGGCGGCGCCGGTAACCGGTACCGCGATCAGCGCGCCGACCACCCCGCCCGCCGCGACGCCGATCAGCGCCGCCGCCATCGTCGCGGGCGGGGAGAGCTGCACCGCCTGGCCGACGATCAGCGGGGAGAGCACGTTGTTCTCCAACTGCAAGTAGAGGATGAAGAACACCGCGCAGAGGACGCCGGTCGTCGCGGAATGCGTGAAGCCCATGACGACGAACGGGATGCCGCCCGCCGCGCCGCCGATCTGCGGGACGAGGTCGAACACCATGACGTTTACGGCGAGCAGCGGCGCCAGCGGCACATGCAGTACCAGCCCGACCGCCAGGGTCGACAGGCCCGCGAGGCCCGCGACGAGGAGCGACCCCGCGACGTAGCGGCCGATCGCGTTGTACGCGACGGTGCCGAGCCGGTCGGCCAGCTCGCGTCGCGGCCGCGGAACCACGCGCCGCGCGGCGCGGACGAGCCGTGGCCCGTCGACGAGCAACGCACTCGCCAGCACCAGCACGACAACGCCCGTCGACAGGCCGGCCGCCAGCGACGACAGCACTCCCGACACCGGCGAGTCGCTCGCGCGCAGCCGGTCGGGCAGTGACTCGAGGGTGTGCTGCACACGCGCCGGCACGTTGTCGCGAGCCAGGCGGTCGCCGACGAACGGCAAGTCGCCGAGCTGGTTCACGACCCGCGGCAGCTCGTCGCGCAACCCCCGCGCTTGCGCGACGGCAGGTGGGACGAGGAGGACGGCGAGGGCCACCGTCAGCAGGGCGACGGCGGCGAGCACGATCGCGACGCTGGCCGCGCGTGACCGGCGTAGCCGTCGTTCGGCGAGCTCGACCAGTGGGTTCAGCGCGAGCGCGAGCAGGGTGCCGATGACGAGCACTGTCGTCGTACGGGTCGCGGCATGCACCAGCGCGGTGACTGCGACGACCACAACGAAGCAGGTGAGGAAGACCGCGATCGACTGCGGCGCGATGTCGACCGCATTGGACGCGATCTGTGTACGACGGGCGCGCGCCGGCACATCGCTAACCTAGCCGCCATGGCGGTGGGCACCCGCGGCACCACCCCGCCGCGGCTGCGCGTCACCGGCCGGTCGATCGTTCTCACCGTCGTGCTCTTCGCGTTGACCGCCGCGGCGTTGCGGTTGGTCGCGGCGGCCGGTCGCGTCATCGGCTGGATGCTGGTCGCCGCGGCACTCGCGGCGCTCGCGACGCCGCTCGTCGAGCGACTCTCCCGGCGACTGCCCCGTGGCCTCGCGGCCGCGATCGTCGTCGCGGTCGGACTCATCCTTGCGGCGGTCGTCGCGCGCGCACTCGTCACCGACGTCGCGCGCGAGACCAAGCGACTGCAACGGTCGGCGCCCGATGTCGCGCGCCGCCTCGAAGAGTCCGATCGTTTCGGCTCAGCGGCCCGCGCCGTCAACCTCGAGGCACGCACGAAGACCTTCGTCGACAAGGTGCCCGACCTGCTGACCGGTCCCGGGACGCGCACGCAGAAGGTGCGCGCCGCCGCGACGCGCGGGGTCGCGACGCTGACGACGACAGTGCTCACGCTGTTCCTGTTGCTCCACGGCCCGCGACTCGCGCGCGCGGCGATCGCGCAGATCCGCAATGCGACCACGCGCCAGCGCATCGAGCGTGCGGTGCGCGCGGGGTACGAGCGCGGCGTCGGCTACGCCGCGGGGTCGCTGGCGATGGCAGCGGTCGCTGGCTCGGTCGCCTACGCCGCGGCGTGGAGCGCGCATGTCCCGGGCGCCGGGGCGCTCGCCGTATGGGTCGCAATGTGGGACATCGTGCCGATTCTCGGCGCCGTGCTGGGTGCGGCGCCGATCGTCATCATCGGCGCGGTCGCCTCGCCATGGCGGGGCGCAGCGCTTGCTGCGCTGTTCGTCCTCTACCAGGTCGCCGAGCTGCTTTTCCTGCAACGGCCGCTGGAGCGACGCACGGTTCGGGTCGGCCCGTTCGCCACCCTGGCGGCGGCCCTCATCGGGCTCGAAGTCCGCGGCATCTCGGGTGCGCTGCTGGCCGTCCTTGCCGTCGCGGTCACCGCGGCGCTCGTCGACCAGCTGACGGATCCCGCGACCGGCTAGTCGCGGTACTCCTCGCCCGCTGGCGACTAGTCGCGGTACTCCTCGTCCCCCTGCACTGCCTGCGCCTGCTCCAGTGCGTCGGCCTCCGGCACCTCGACGTCGATCGTCGGCTCCGCGTCCTGGGCATCGACTTCCGCCGTAGCCTGCTCGAGCGCGTCCGCCTCCGGTGTCTCGACGCCGATGACTGGCTCACCGGGCGGCGCGCCAAGCGGGGCCTGCTGCTCCGCGGCGTCGCCTTCCGGCGTCTCCGACGTCACGGTCCGCGACCGTCGATCTCGCGACTCGTGTCGCGCATGCGCAACGGGTCCGGCGTCGTCTTGTCCGGGAAGCGCCGCACGTACTCGGCCTCCAACGCGAGCATCCGCTCTGTGTGCGCCTGCAGCGCGTCCGCGGATCCGTCGAGGAACGTCTGCCGCCGCGTCTCGTGCAGACGCGTCAGTTCACGGTCAAGGTCTTCGTCGCTGAGATCGGCCGGCGAGACGCCGCCCGCGGTCTGGCTCGACTGCTCCGTCATCGCCGCCTCCTCGTCGGACTCGCGGCGCGAACCTACCCGGCGCGCCGACGTCCACGCCTGCCGGGGCGATCGCCGGCCGGACCCATGTTCCTGAACCGGCGCGTGCGGAGAAGCGGGCGAAAACGTTCACAGACATCGGGGCGACGGGTGGCGGACCGTTCGGAGAGGACCTTGGTGGCGGCTTACAGGGGGGAGGCGCTGCTTGAGCGTCAGCACTGGCGCGAAGAGGTCGCCGAGGTCCTCCACGCGCTCGAGGACGTCCTCGGTGTCGAAGACGAGCAGGTCGGCGTCGTCGTCGGCGAGGCACGCGTCGACCTCGTCCCACGTGACTGGTGTCGAAACCGTGGGGCGCTGGCGGGCCCGCAGCGAGTAGGCCGCCGCGGTCGTCTTGCTGTCGACGTTCTGGCTCCAGTCGACGAGCACCTTGCCGACGCGCAGCTCCTTCTTCTGCTTCGACACGACGAGTTCGGGGTGCTCGCGCTCCATCTCGACCGCGACGTGTTTCGCATACGGCGTCGTGTCGTCGTAGGTCGCGGGCGTGTTGAGCGGGACGTAGACCTGCAGACCCTTTGACCCGGACGTCTTCGCGAAGCACTCGAGGCCCTGCGACTCGAAGAGCTTGCGCAGCCATACGCCGACCTGGCAGCACTGCACGATGTCTGCCGGCGCGCCGGGGTCGAGGTCGAACACGACCATCGTCGGCTTGTGCGGGGTCTTTGCCTTCGCCATCGTCGTGTGCATCTCGAGGTCGGCGAGGTTGGCCAGCCAGACCAGCGTGGGCAGGTCGCTGGCGATCACGTAGTCGATGTCACGTCCGTTCTGGTCGCTCCACACCGGCACGGTCTTGACCCACGACGGTCGATGCGACGGTGCGTTCTTCTCGTAGAAGAACTGCTCGTCTACGCCGTTCGGATAGCGCTTCAGCGTCAGCGGCCGATCCTTCAAGTGCGGCAGCAGCACCGGCGAGATGCGTGTGTAGTAGTCGATGACCTGCGCCTTGGTGAAGCCGACGGCGGGGTAGAGCACCTTGTCGAGGTTCGACAGCACAAGCGTCCGGTTCCCGACCTTCACCTCGACCTTGCTGGCGGCCGCACTCACTGCGGCACCTCGCGCACGACCTCGCGCGGCTTCTTGTCGTTGCGCAGCCCCTTGTACGACGGATGGCGTAGGCGCCCGTCGCGGGTCCACTCGGTGAACTCCACGTCGCACACCAACTTCGGGTCGACCCACTCCGCCTTCGCCGCGTGCGCCCGGGGGACCGCGTCGGCAAACGGCGACGTCTTGCGCGCCAACGGCTTCAGCCGCGACGCGAGGTCGACCAACGTCGCCTGGTTGAACCCGGTCCCCACGTGTCCGGCGTAGTGCAGCTTCGTCCCGTCGTAGACGCCGATGAGCAGCGCCCCGATCTGTCCGGCGCGGCCGCCCTCACCGTGCGTCCAGCCGCCGATGACGACCTCCTGTCGCTGCTGGTTTTTGATCTTGCGCCACCAGTCGGCGCGCCGCCCGGGGAGGTACGGCGAGTCGAGGCGCTTGGCGATCACCCCTTCGAGCTGCTGGGTCTTGCTCGCGGTCAGGACTGCGTCGCCGTCGCCCGTGAACGACGGCGGCGTCTGCCACGACGGACCGTCGAGCGCGAGCGACTCGAGCAGTGCGCGCCGTTCCCGGAACGGCAGTGCCATCGTCGACTGCGTGTCGAGATACAGCAGGTCGAAGGCGAGGTAGGTGATGGGGATCTCGTCGACTAGCCGCCGGGCCTTCGCCTCTGACGTCACGTGCATCCGCGGTTGCAGCGCCGAGAAGCTGGGCCGCCCCGCCTCGTCCATCGCGACGATCTCGCCATCGAGGACGACGCGGCGCGAGCCGAGCGACAAGCCGAGCTGGCGCAGCTCCGGATAGGCCTTCGTCGAGTCGAGTGCGTTGCGGCTCTGCAACCGCACGCGTCCGCCGTCGACGAAGGCGATCGTCCGCACGCCGTCCCACTTGAACTCATACGACCACTCGTCGCC
>JBHELW010000340.1:0-2013 GCA_046262915.1 Mycobacteriales bacterium
GTGCTGCTACCGTGCAGGCGCGGCGCCCGCCTGGGTGCCCTTCCCCCGAGCGAGCTCCTTTAAGGCCCGTCCAGCGAGGCGGGGAAGGAGGTCCACCGGTGGCTTCCGCCGGCGCGCCCCAACCGGGCGCCCCGCGTTCCCGCGAGCACATCCGCCCGGTCTCAGGTGACCCGGCCGCGGCACATCCCGTCCTCGACGCCGACGACGTCGCTCGCGCGCTGACGCGCATCGCGCACGAGATCCTCGAGCGCACCAAGGGTGGGGTCGACGTCGTCCTGCTCGGCGTGCCGACCCGGGGGGTCCCGCTGGCGCGCCGGATCGCCGCGCGGATCAGCCAGGTCGAGGGCCGCGAGGTGCCGGTCGGGTCGCTCGACGCGACGATGTACCGCGACGACCTGCGGCTGCGCGGCGTGCGCCCGCTCGGCCAGACCGACCTGCCGAGCGACGGCATCGACGACCGCATCGTGGTTCTCGTCGACGACGTGCTCTTCTCCGGCCGCACCGTGCGCGCCGCGCTGGACGCGCTCGCCGACCTCGGCCGGCCGCGCGCGGTGCAGCTCGCGGTGCTCGTCGACCGCGGCCATCGCGAGCTGCCGATCCGCGCGGACTACGTCGGCAAGAACCTCCCGACGTCGATGACCGAGGCCGTGCACGTGCTGCTCGAGGAGTACGACGGCCGCGACGCCGTCCTCCTCGGCCCCGCCGCAGGGGAACCCGCATGAACCGCCACTTGCTGTCCGCGGCCGATCTGTCGAGGGACGACGCACTGCTCGTCCTCGACACCGCGAAGGAGCTGGCCCGGGTCGCCGACCGCCCGATCAAGAAGCTGCCGACCCTGCGCGGCCGCACCGTCGTGAACCTGTTCTTCGAGGACTCGACGCGCACCCGCACGTCGTTCGAGGTCGCGGCCAAGCGGCTGTCGGCCGACGTCATCAACTTCTCCGCCAAGGGCTCGAGCGTCGCGAAGGGCGAGAGCCTCAAGGACACCGCGCTCACGCTCGAGGCGATGGGATCCGACGCCGTCGTCATCCGCCACGGCGCGTCCGGTGCGCCCCATCGCATCGCCGCGTGGGTCAGCGGGAGCGTCATCAACGCCGGCGACGGCACTCATGAGCACCCGACGCAGGCGCTGCTCGACGCCTACACGATGCGCGAGCGGCTCGGCCGGCTCGAAGGCCTGCGCGTCGCGATCGTCGGCGACGTGCTGCACTCGCGCGTCGCGAGGTCCAACGTGCTCCTGCTCGACACCCTCGGCGCGCACACGACGCTGGTCGCGCCGCCGACCCTGCTGCCGGTCGGCGTCGAGTCGTGGCCGGTCGAGGTGAGCTTCGACTTCGACTCGGTCCTCGCCAAGGCCGACGTCGTGATGATGCTGCGCGTGCAACGCGAGCGGATGAACGCGGCGTTCTTCCCCAGCGTGCGCGAGTACAGCCGCCGCTACGGCCTCGACCGCGACCGGATGGCGATGCTCCCCGAGGCGGCGATCGTCATGCACCCCGGGCCGATGAACCGCGGCGTCGAGATCGCCGCCGAGGTCGCCGACGACGTGCGCTCGACCATCGTCGAGCAGGTCGGCAACGGCGTCAGCGTCCGCATGGCCGTGCTTTACCTCATGCTCGGCGGTACGCCGGGAGTCGCCGTATGACTGCCCGTGGCTGGCTCGTGCGCGGTGCCCTCGTCGTCGACCCCGCCGGTGCCGAGTCAACCGCCGACCTGCGCATCGACGACGGCGTTGTCACCGCCGTCGGCACCCGGCTCGACGACACGGGCGCGACCGTGCTCGACGCGGGCGGGCTGGTCGCCTTGCCGGGGTTGGTCGACCTGCACACCCACCTGCGCGAGCCGGGTCGCGAGGACGCCGAGACCATCGAGACCGGGACGCGCGCAGCCGCGCTGGGCGGCTTCACCGCCGTACACGCCATGGCCAACACCGACCCCGTGGCCGACGTCGCCGGCGTCGTCGAGCAGGTCTGGCGGTTGGGCCGCGACGCCGGTCACTGCGACGTGCAGCCC
>JBHELW010000341.1:0-6165 GCA_046262915.1 Mycobacteriales bacterium
CGCGGTCGGCCTGCAGGACGCCGTAGCGAAGCTGGGACTTCAGCTGCGGGCCGGCGTGCACACCGGCGAGTGCGTACGACGCGGCGAGGAGATCAGCGGGATCGGGGTGAACATCGCGCAGCGCATCATGGCCGAGGGACAGGCGGGCGAGATCCTGGTGTCGAGCACGGTGCGTGACATCGTGGCCGGGTCGCGCCTCGAGCTTCACGATCGCGGCTTCCGGGCGCTGCGAGGTGTGCCGGGGACGTGGCGGTTGTTCTGCGTCGCTGGCGCAAGACCACCTGGCCGACGCGGCGCCCGTCGCGACGCGACGCCGGTCGTCCTGTCGCTGATGATCGTCGACGACCACCCGATGTGGCGGCAGACATTGCGCGCGGTCCTCGAAGGCAGCGGCGTGGGCACCGTGGTCGCAGAAGCCGGGGATGGCGAGGAGGCGGTCGAGACCGCGATCGCGGCCCGACCCGAGGCCGTCATCATGGACATGAACCTGATCAGCATGAACGGCGTGACAGCGACGCGGCGCATCTTGGAGGCCCTGCCGGACACGAAGGTCCTCATGCTGTCGTCGTCCGACGAGAAGGATGATGTGGTCGCGGCTGTGCACGCGGGCGCAAGTGGCTACCTCCTGAAGACCGCAGGTCCGGAAGAAGTCGCGGATGCGGTCGAGCGGGTGCGTGCGGGGGAGCTCGTCTTCCCGCCGGTGCTGGCGAAAGTCGTCCTCGACGAGTTCCGCCGCGGCGCCAAGCCGCGCAACAAAAAGCCAACAAAGAGCGCCCGCAGCTAGGCAACCGACGTTGCGCCTTCCGTAACGCCCTGTCGTCAACGACCCGTGAGCTACGGGTCCTTGGCATAGGGGGCACGCATGCAAGGCCAACGACCTACGCGCTCAATCGCCGCCGTCGCTCTGACAGCGACCGCGCTGATCGTCGGCATCGCCGGCCCGTCGTCGGGCGCGGCACCAACCACCCGCACGATCACCTTCACGTCGCCGTTCAACGACGAGGGCACCCGCGTCAGCGGCCTCGGCGCCTGCGGCGTCGCACGGCCTGGGGTGTGCGACGTGCGCTTCGAAGGCGTCGGGACATTCACGGGTGCGCTCAGCACCTTCGCCGACTACTTCGGCTACATCCACTTCGATCCCGGCACCCGAGAACTCGGAGCCGAGAGCTGGGACCACCACACCGGCAGGCTGCAAGGCTGCGGTGAAGGCAGCTTCGTCATGCACCAGACCGACTTCGACGGCGACTACGAGAGCGTCGATCCGGTGGCCGGGACCATGAAGTTCACCCTGAAGTGGGCGATCCTGCCCGGGTCGGGCACTGGGGCGTTCACAGGTGCGAGCGGTTCGGGCGTCGCGCTCGGCACCCTCCGCCCGGACTTCTCCAACAGCGGTTACTACAAGGGCTCGATCACCTGCCGCACCGGGCACCGCTCATGACGCGCCCGCGTTCATCGGGTGGTCCCTGGGTCGCGGGTTCGGTAGTGACGCTGTCGTTGCTCGTTGCGACCGCAGCGCCCTCGTGGGGGGTCGGCGACTCGGGAGCTCCGCGCTCAGGTGCCACCGCCCCGTGCGACGTCACCGAGTTCCCGTCGACACCGGATCCACAGACGTCGCCGTACGCCCAGGGACTCATCGAGCTGATGCCGGACGGCAACATGTGGTTCGGGGAGGGCAACAGCATCGCCCGCATCCAGACGGCCGCGCCCAACACGATCACGAAGTACCCGCTTCCGACGCCGATGGGCATCTCGAACGACGTCGTCGCGGGTCCGGACGGTGCCTACTGGTTCACGGAGATCATCGGCAGCAAGATCGGCCGCATCGTGCCTTCGGCGCCTCGCCAGATCCGCGAGGTTGCGCTCACGGCGGGCTCGACGCCGGACTCGATCGTCGTGGGTCCGGACGGCAACATGTGGTTCACCGAGTGGTCCGGCCACATCGCGCGCATGTCGTGGCGGGCGCCGTACGCCGTCCAGGAGTTCCCCGTCACGAGCCGAGGCATTCCGCACAAGCTGGTGGTCGGGCACGACGGTCACCTGTGGTTCACCGAGCCGTTCAACAACAGCGTCGGTCGGGTGACGGTGCGACGCGGCGCCGCGCCGGTGATCGAGGAGTTCCGGCTGCCCACCGACAACGCGCGACCGACCGGTCTGGCCGTCGGCCGCGGGCACGACCTGTGGGTCACCGAGCTGGTCTCCGGCAAGATCGCCCGTCTCGACGACCGCACCGGGTTCGCCGTCGCCGAGTATCCGCTTGCGGACGGCAGCGCGCCGACCGACCTGACGATGGACCGTTCCGGTGACGTCTGGTTCGCAGAGGCGGGCAGCACCGCGATCGGACGACTGCACCCACCGCCGCTGGGCCACTCCGCGACGATCAGCGAGTGTCCGGTGCCGACGACGCCGTACTTCGTCGCCGCGGCGCCGAACGGTGACATCTGGTTCACCGAGTTCCACGACCCTGGCATCAGCATCGGTCGGATCAAGTCGTGAAGCCGCGCGTGGTTGCACCGCTCGCGCTGGTCTGCTCACTTATGGCGGCCGTGCTGGCCCCTGCTGCGCTGGCGAAGGACCGCGGCTGCGGCTCGGGTCCGGTCGCCGGCGGCGAGTGGCCGGTGTACGGCCACGACGCGGCCAACACGCGGTCACAGCCGCAGGAGCACCGCATCGGAGCTGCGCAGGTGGGCAACCTTGCTCCACTGTGGAGCTTCTCCACCGGCCGCCCGTCGGGCGTCGTCGCCGGACTGAACTTCTCGGAGTTCAGCAGCACTCCGATCGTGGCGGGAAGCTGCGTGTTCGTCGCAGCGTCTTACGGGCGCAAGACCGGCGCCACGGACAACAACGTCTACGCCCTCGACACGGAGACGGGCAAGGTCGTCTGGTCCCGCTATGCAGCAACCGATCCGGCCGGCACCGCGGGACCGATCATCGGCGCCCCACTCATCGTCAAGGACAAGGTGCTCGTACTCGTTAACCAGGAGGGGAACGGCACCGCGAAGGGCCCATACGTCGTTGCCTACGACCGCCGCGACGGGCACACACGCTGGACGAGCCCGCCGGTGGTCACCACCGAGGGCTACTACACGAATGCGTCCCCGACGCTCGCGCCCGGCGGGGTAGTGCTCGTTGGTTTCTCGACGAAAGAGGGGCTCCCCGACGGACACGGTGGGGTCGCTCTGATCAACGCGGACACCGGCGCGTTGCTGCACAGCCCGATCTGGTCGATCCCGCCGGCGCAGTGGTACCGCAAGGACAAGACTCCGTTGTACGGCGGCGGTGGGGTCTGGACCGCGCCGGCCGTCGACACCCGAAACGGGTACGCCTACTACGGGACGAGCAACCCCTACAGCAAGGAGCAGGTGCACCCGCGGACGAACGCGATCCTAAAGCTCGACGTCGACCGCACCCGCAGCACCTTCGGCGAGATCGTCGCGTCGTACTCGGGCAACATCGAGCAGTATGTCAACGAGGTCGGCAACTCGCTCGAGGACGTGTTCGCAGTGACGTGCCCGCTCTACGAGAAGAGCCCCATCCAGGACGTGCCGCCGCTGGACCCGCGTGAGTCGCTCGCCCAGCAGGTGTTGAACAACAGCCCCACCTGCGGCGAGCAGGACCTCGACTTCGGTGCGGCGCCGAACCTGTTCCCCGACCGCGCCGGACGGTTGGTCGTCGGCGACCTGCAGAAGTCCGGCGTCTACCACGCGGTCCTCGCCGACACCATGGCGCGCGACACCATCAAGAACGGCAAGCCCGTGCCGGCGACGACCAAGCCGGTGTGGCAAAGCGAGGTCGGACACTCCTGCCCGGCATGCAACGCGTCGTCCACTGCATTCGACCCCGCCACGCGGCGGGTGTTTGTCGCCGCCGCTCCCGGCAGCGTCATGAAGGCAGTGTCCGTCGACGACGTCGGCCCTAACCACATCCCACTCTGGTCCACACCGATCGGCGACGGCATCCACTACGAGTCTGTCTCCACCGCGAACGGCGTGGTCTACACGGTCGACAACTGGGGCTTCCTCGACGCGTACGACGCGTCGGACGGAACCCTTCTCCTGCACCGACCGCTCGCGTTTGACGCGTCCGACTCGGGTGCCGACGTGGTCGGCTACAGCAGCGCCGGTGTCGCCATCGCGCACCACACCGTCTTCGTCGCCGCCGGCAGCCACCTGTTCGCCTATCGCCTCTAGGCCAACACCAACGCAACGAAGAGCAACCGAGACACGCCAATCACCGTTGCAGCCTCCGTAACGCCCCCACGTCGACGACCTGTGAGTGCGGTCCCCGAAGGAGAAACGCCATGCAGAACATTCGACTCACCCGGTCCGTCGTGGCCCCGGTGCTCGCAGCGACCGTGGTGCTCGTCGGCATAGCCGGCCCGTCCTTCGGGGCGGCGCCTGCCCGCCACACCGTCAGCTTCACGTCGCCATTTGTCGACGAGGGCTCCCGGCCCAGCGAGCCCGGCGCCTGCGGACCGGCGCGGCCAGGAGTCTGCGACATGCGCATCCACGGAAGCGCTTACTTCACCGGGCAGCTCAGCACGTTCGTCGATTACTTCGGCTACATGCACCTCGATCCCGTTACCCAGAAGATCCGGGGCGAGACGTGGGACCACCACACGGGCAGCCTGAAGGGCTGCGGCGAGGGCAGCTTCGTGATGCATCAGACCGACATCAGCGCCGACCCCGCAACGTTCAACCCCGCCACGGGGACCTACCGGCTGGCCCTGAAGTGGTCGATCCTGCCGGGCTCCGGCACCGGCGCCTTCACGGGTGCCACCGGCGGGGGCGACGGAGTGGGCGACTTCCGCCCGGACTTCTCCAACACCGGCTACTACCACGGGCACGTCACGTGTCGCGTCGGGCAGAGTTCATGAGCCGCGCTGGTGCCGCACGCCGGCGTCCGCGTGCGGGTCAGGTCTTGGGCTGCAGGTCCAGGGCGCAGGAGTTGATGCAGTAGCGCTGGCCCGTCGGGCCGGGACCGTCGTCGAAGACGTGGCCCAGGTGCCCGCCGCAGCGCCGGCAGACGACCTCCGTGCGCACCATGCCGTGCGAGCTGTCGTCGCGGAGCTCGACCGCGTCCGCCGTAGCGGGCTCGGTGAAGCTCGGCCAGCCGCTGTGCGAGTCGTACTTCGTGTCCGAGGTGAAGAGCGTCGCGCCGCAGCCGGCACAGGTATAGCTGCCGTCGTCCTTTGCGTGGACGTACTTCCCGGTGAACGGACGCTCCGTCGACTGCTCGCGCAGCACGGCGTACTGCTCCGGGGTGAGCTTGGCGCGCCACTCCTCGTCCGTCCGCGGCATATCCGGCGTCTCTGTCGTCATCGCGTCGCCTTCCTCACGGTCCACTCGTCCCGCGTCGCGGGCACGCCGCTCGACCCGTCTGCCGCCATCCGCACTCCGAGCACCTGGTCTACGCCGATCCCGCCGGCCTCGAACGCCACCGCGGAGCCGGCCATGTAGATGCGCCAGACGCGCGCGCGCCGGAGACCTGCCAACGACACGGCCTCGTCCCAGCTGGCGTCGAGATTCGCGACCCAGCACCGCAGCGTCTTCGCGTAGTGCTCGCGCAGCGCGTGCATGTCACGCACCTCGAAGCCCGCGCCGTGCAGCGCGCGCATCGAGGTCGTTACCGGCAGCAGCTCGCCGTCCGGGAACACGTAGTGCCAGATGAACGACGAGCGCCGACCGCGGCGGTCACCCTTCTCGCGCGTCGAGATCATGTGGTTGAGGACACGCCCCTGCGGCGCGAGGAGCTCGTAGAGACCCGCGGCGTACTCGCCGAACCGGTCCTCCCCGACGTGCTCGGCCATGCCGACGCTGGAGATCGCGTCGTAGGGACCGTCATGCACATCGCGGTAGTCCTGCAGCCGGATCTCGACCCGGTCCGCGAGGCCCGCGTCGGCGACGCGCTTCTCGGCGTAGACCGCCTGCTCGCGCGACACCGTCACCCCGACGGCGCTTACGCCGTGGCGTGACGCGGCGTGCAGCACAAGGCTGCCCCAGCCGCACCCGACGTCGAGCAGGCGCATGCCGGCGCGCAGCCCGAGCTTGCGGCAGATGAGCTCGAGCTTCGCCTCCTGCGCCTGCTCCAGCGTCGTCGCACCGTCGGCCCAGTAGGCACACGAATAGACCATGCTCGGGCCGAGCACGATCTCGTAGAAGCGGTTGC
>JBHELW010000342.1:0-1097 GCA_046262915.1 Mycobacteriales bacterium
GAGCAGCCGAGCGAGTGGTCGTACTCCTGCACCGGCACCGCGAAGGTGCGCGCGGCGCAGTAGGTCCCGCCGTACTGCGCGGTCGTGTCGAGGTTGCCCTCGCGGCAGTCCCACCCGAAGTTGCGACCGACCGCATTCACCGCGACGTGGTCGACCTCCTCGCGGTCGCTCTGTCCCACATCACCGATCCACAGCGACTGGTCGACGCGGTCCGCGCTGAAGCGCCACGGGTTGCGTAAGCCGTAGTGGAGAATCTCGCGGCGCGCGGTGGTCGACGTGGCGAACGGGTTGCTCGCCGGGATGCAGTAGCGCCGCGGCGCGCACGCGCGGCTCACGTCGATGCGCAGGATCTTGCCGAGCAGTGACGTGCGGTTCTGTGCGTTGCCCGGCGGGTCGCCGCCACCGCCACCATCGCCCGTGCCGATGTAGAGGTAGCCGTCGCGGCCGGTCATCAGCTGGCCGCCGTTGTGGTTGGCGTAGTTGGGGTGCGGGACCTCCATGAAGACGACCTCGGTGGACGCGCTGACCGTCGAGGCACCCGCGGTCGATGCCTTGAAGCGCGACAGCCGCAGCCGCCCGTCGGGCTGCGCGGTGTAGTAGAGGTAGACGTACGGGTGGTGGGCAAAGTCGCGGTGGAACGCGATGCCCAGCAGTCCTCGCTCTCCGCCGGACAGCACGCGGGAGCGGATATCGATGTACGGCGTGCTGGCGATGCGCCCCGCGCGATAGACGCGGACGCGACCCGCCTGCTCCAGGATGAAGAGCCGCCCGGAGTTGTCGAAGGCGTTGCCGATCGTCACCGGCGAGACGAGCCCGCTGCCGATCCGCGCGAAGCTCACCTGGATCTGCCGTGGGTCGCCGGCGTTGGCGTTGGTCTCGAGCAAGCCGAGGAGCAGCAGGGCGGGCAGCAGTGCGGCTACCGACAGCAGCCAGCGACGGGTGAGCGCCAACACGCGGGCCTCCTGCGCAGCTCGGCCGTCTCCGCGACGCTACTCGCGGGTCAGGACCACTTTCCCGAACGCTTCCCCCGCGAGCAACCGCTCGAACGCCGGCCGCGCCTCGCGCAGCGGCCACGTGCTGTCGACGACCGGCCGGAC
>JBHELW010000343.1:0-2563 GCA_046262915.1 Mycobacteriales bacterium
CCGGTGAGCGGAGGGCGTGGGATTCGAACCCACGATGAGGCTTCCGCCCCATAGCGGTTTTCAAGACCGCCGCCATCGGCCGCTAGGCGAGCCCTCCGCGCGCCAGCGTGCCAGACATGCGCGGTGTGCAGCCGCTACGGCGCGAGCAGGTAGCGATCGAGTTCCGTCACACGGAGCAGCCGCAGTACCCAGCGCGTGCAGGCGACGATCTCGAGCCCGCCGCCGTTGGCGACGAGCTGGCGCTGCGCGGCAAGCAGGGCCTCGAGGCCTGCCGAGTCGATGAAGGTGACCTCGCTCAGGTCAACGAGGAGCCGCTGCACGTGGTTGTCGATCAGCAGCGCGAGCGCCTCGCGCAGCTGCGGCGCCGAGACGACGTCGATGTCGCCGAACGCGGCGAGACGCGCATGGCCGTTCAGCCGGCTGAGCCGAATCCCGAACGCGGCCGCATCCTCGACCGGCGAGTGACTCGCCAGCACCGGAAACCTCCGTGCACCGACTTCTGCCGGCTGCAAGACGGGCTCGCCGTCCGGGGGGCCCGCCGCGTCTCACGCGGGCCGCCTTGCTCAACCGTCGCCGACGGTAATCCCCGGTTCGCGCGTCCGCAAGCGTCGCCGACGCGTTTCACCGACCGCGACGAGCAGGCAGCCGAGGAGGAGCGCGAGCGCCCCGGCGTAGCCCGTGGTGGCGACGTCCGAACCGGTCCGCGGCAGTACGCGCGGCTGGGGCGTCGGCCGCCGTGGCACGACCACCGGCGGCTCGGTTACGCCGGGTGTGACGACCCGCGCCCGGATGTCGACGGCGACGCCCGCGCGGTTGTTGCTGAGGTCCGGGTCAGTCGTCGCACTCGCGACAACCGCCTCATTGCGGACCTCACCGGTCATGCCGTCGGGTACCCGCACGACGATCGTCAGGCTCGCCGCCGCGCCCGCTGGCATATCGCCGAGGACGCAGGTCACCGTGCGCGTCGCCGCCTCGAAGGTGCACGGCGCAGTTGCCGACACGAAGTCGACGCCCGCGGGCAGGACGTCGGTGACGGTGACGGCGACGGCGGTCGACGCCCCGGCGTTGGCGACACCGATTGTGTAGGTGATGAGCGAGCCGTCGATGGCGGCCGTCTTGGTAATGGAGACGTCCGCTTGCGCCAGGACCATCGCGGCGACCGATGCCGAGTTGTTGGACGCATCCGGGTCCGGCGTCGCGGCGCCGACAGACGCGGCCACGTCGACGGTCGCCGGTCCGACAGCGGCCGCGGTCGTGGTGATTGTGACAACCGCGGTTGCACCCGGCGCGAGCGTCCCAAGCGAACACGTCACGACTCGGGTAGCCGCGTCGAATGTGCACCCGGTCGACGCCGACACGAAGTCCACGCCCGCTGGCAGGACTTCGGTCAGCACGACGTTTACGGCGGGCGACGGCCCGTTGTTGGTCACGGTGGCCGTGAAGACGAGCGTGTTCCCGACGACGGCACTCGCCGGCGAAACCACGAGCGCCACGCCGACGTCGGCTGCCTCCGCCGGGGCGACGACTGGCGCGATGACCGTAGTGAGCTCAGTGTCGGAGTTGTTGGCGGGGACGGGATCGGGGACGCCGCTGACGACGGACGCGGGGACCGCGAGCGTTCCGCTGAACGTCGGCGAAACCGTCGTGACGATCTGCAGCTGCGTCGAGCTACCGCTGGCCAGCGTCCCCACGGAGCAGGTCACGGTCGACGACGCGCTCGCGAACGTGCAGCCGGCCGGCGCCGAGACGAAGGTGAGGCCACTCGGCACAACGACGGTCACGACCGCGTCCGTGACCGTCGACGGCCCCGCGTTGAGGACCGTGACCGTGTAGACGACGGTCGCGCCCGGCGCCACCGGGTCCGCGGAGTCGCTGATTGTGATCTGCATATCCGCGGCGGGCGGCGGTGGCGGCGGTGGCACCACCGGGGGTGGCGGGTTCACGACCGTGGTGGTCGTCGACGCGGTGTTGTTCGCCGGCGTGCCGTCGGCCGGGGCGGCGGAGCTGACCGCGGCGGCGGCGGCGAGCACGGTGCCGTTCGCGGTGCCGGCCGGCACCGTCGCGGTGATGGTGAACGGCGCGCTGGCGCCGGCGCCGAGCGGGCCGACGGTGCAGGTGACGAGGTTGCCGGCGGAGAGCGCGCAGCCGGCCGGCACCGTCACGCCGGTGAGCGAGTCGGCGAGGTCGAGGGTGCCGACGACGCCGGTGGCCGCGTCCGGGCCGTTGTTGGTCAGGGTGAGCAGGTAGGTGACGGTGCCGCCGGCGGTGACCGGGTCGGGGCTGTCGGTGACGCTGACCGCGAGGTCGGCGGTGTTGGCCACCGTGGTGGTGGTGGACGCGGTGTTGTTCGCCGGGGTGGCGTCGGCCGGGGCGGCGGAGCTGACCGCGGCGGCGGCGGCGAGCACGGTGCCGTTCGCGGTGCCGGCCGGCACCGTCGCGGTGACGGTGAACGGCGCGATGGCGCCGGCGCCGAGCGGGCCGACGGTACATGTGACGAGGTTGCCGGCGGAGAGCGCGCAGCCGGCCGGCACCGTGAGGCCGGTGAGCGAGTCGGCGAGGTCGA
>JBHELW010000344.1:0-1265 GCA_046262915.1 Mycobacteriales bacterium
CCGCGAACCCGGCCGCGGGCGGCGACGCCAAGACGCTCAACATCGCGAGCGCCGCGAACGACAGCTGCGCCACGACGTGCACCTGGACGCGCACGATCACGGCGACCGCGCTCGAGACGACCACGTACACGGTGACGACGGTCTCGCAGAGCGGCTTCACGCTCACCGCGAGCCCCGCGACGTTCACTCTTTCGCCTCAGACGATCTCGTACCCCTGCCCGTCGCCCACGGGCACCTGCCTGCAGCCGAGCGTCGGGCAGACGCCCGGGTCACAGACGATCACGATCACCGCGAAGAACACGGGCCTCGTGCCCACGTTCTGGCAGTTCGGGCAGGTCACCTTCACGCCCGCGACCGCGACGAAGCCCGTCCAGCACTTCCCGGTCGCGGTCAAGACGAAGGGCGGAGCGCCCGCCCAGTCCTGCGTGATCCCGTTCACGACGGTCGCGACCGACCCGTCCGAGGTCAACGTCGCACCCGCGAACGACATCCGCGAGATCGGCGTCGCCGGCGTCTTCCCGACGTTCGGCGGGCAGCCGATGCCCAACGTGACCTTCCGCATGAAGGTCGCATCGCTGAGCCCGCTCCCGCCTGAGTCGCACTGGCGTATCGCGTTCGTGCCGCCGGGGGCTCCGGCGGGCACTCAGTACTACGTGCAAATGATCAACGGCACGAGCGGCGATCCGTCGTTCGTGTACGGCACGCTCGCGGGCGGATCCTTCACCAACCTCGGCGCGGCCGAGGCCGGCAGCTGGGCCGCCGACGGGACGATCCTCATCACGCTCGCGACGGCGAAGTTCCTCAACCCGGGGGTGGGCGCGACGCTGACCGGGATCACCGGGGCATCCGGTCCCGCGATCCCCGGAACGCTCACCACCAACACCGACTCCACCAGCGCGGGCGCCTACACGCTGCGCACCTGCGCCAGCACCGGACCGCAGGCCAATGACGACTCCGCCACGACGGCGGAGGACACAGCGGTCCGCATCAACGTGCTCGCCAACGACACGGATCCGGGTGGATCCGCTCTGACCGTGACCGCTGTGTCCACGCCCTCGGCAGGGACCGCGGTCAACAACGGCGATGGCACCGTGACCTACACGCCGAACCGCGGCTTCAGCGGGAGCGACACGTTCGGCTACACGATCCGCAACACCGCGGGCCAGACGGACGACGGCATCGTCACGGTGATCGTCGAGCCGCGCTGCCCGCCGGGCCGCTTCACTGACACGCTCGAGCCGGCCGCCAAGCCGGGCTGGACGGTC
>JBHELW010000345.1:0-2867 GCA_046262915.1 Mycobacteriales bacterium
TCGGTCGCGTCGACGCCGGTCGTGAGCACGGCGCGTACGGAGCTGCGCCGGTCGACTGACGGTGGACGAACGTGGAAGAACGTGCTGCCCGAGGTGCCAGTCCTCAAGTCGATGCCGCCGACGACGCTCGACCCGATGATGTGGCTCGACAAGAAGACCGGCCGCGTGTTCAGCGTCGAGCTACTCGTCGAAGGTAGCTACATCCAGTGGAGCGATGACGGCGGCGACACGTGGACGCCGTCGCCGCTGTGCTGCGGTAACCCAGGCGACGACCACCAGACGTTCGTCGGCGGCCCGCCGACCGCGCTCGGTCCACCGCCGGTGGGGTACCCGAACGTTCTCTACTACTGCTTCAACCGCGTCGCGGACGCATCGTGCTCGCGCAGTTTGGACGGCGGGATCACGTGGGCGCCGACCGGCGCGCCGGCGTTTGACGGCGCGTGCCCGGAGGGCGGCGGACACGTCAACGAGGGGCCGGTCAGCGCGTCGAGCTCGACCGCCGGCCATGCGATCGTCGACGCGAAGGGCACGGTCTACCTTCCAGCGGGCCACTGCGGGATGCCCTACCTCGCGATCAGCCATGACGAGGGCACGACGTGGGACTTCCGCCAGATCTCCGAGGTCTACGGCACCGCTGCTGACGCCGGGCTCGGGCAGAACCACCTCGCCGTGGCCGTCGATGCCGCGGGGACCGTGTACTTCCTGTGGTGGAGCGCCGACACGCTGCCCCTGCTGTCCTACTCGACCGACGGCGGCGCGAGCTGGTCGCACCCCGTGATGATCGCGCCGCCCGGCGTACGCAGCGTCAACTTCCCGGCGATCGCCGCGGGAGGACCCGGCCAGGTGGCGATCGTGTTCCCCGGCGCGCCCAAGCGCTGGGACTACCAGGCGAAGGACCACGACTTCCGGCTGCCGTGGAACACCTACGTCCTGACCTCGCTCAACGCGAACACGTCGCGGCCGGCGTTCTGGTCCTCGACGGTCAACCCGCGCAACGACCCGACGCATCGCGGCCCCTGCCAGGGACGGTGCGGCGGAATGTTCGACTTCCTCGACGTCAAGTACGCGCCGAACGGCGAGATCTGGGCCGGCGCCGTAGACACCTGCACGCTGCTGAAGGTCAACAAGAGCCTCACCGCGTGCGCGAAGGGCGGCGACGAGGACCGCAACACCGCCATTGACGGCCAGGGCGTGGCGGTGCGGCAGCTCGCCGGTCCCGGGCTACGGCGTTAGCGGGCGTGCCGTTCGCGATCCGTCGCGCGGACTCGGCCGACGCGCCGACGCTCGCTGACCTGCAATGGCGATGGCGGGTCACCGAGCGCAGTGACGAGCCTGCGACCTCGTCCGCGAACGAGTTCCGCGACTCCCTCGCGACGTGGTGGGGGGCACACCCTGGGCATCGCGCGTGGCTCGCCGAGGATGACGACGGCGCGGCGATTGGCGTCGCGTGGCTCGCCGTCGCCGATCGCGTGCCGGCACCCGCGCGAGCCGTCCGTCGGCACGGCTGGGTGCAGTCGGTCTACGTCGTGCCGGAGCGCCGTAACGACGGGGTCGGCGCGGTACTGATGGCGGCGATCCGCGCCGAGGCCATCGCGCTCGATCTGGACTACGTCACCGTTCATCCGAGCACTCGCTCGTTCGCCTTCTACCGGCGCGCTGGCTTCGCGGACGCGCCCGGCTTGCTCGAGATGCGCTTCGAGGACGACCCGGCCACGCGTCTCTGAACCGGCTCGTGCTGCAGGGTGAGCGAAAACGTGCAGGGACGCGAGGAGGGGATCGGTGAGCAGTCGCAAGCCGACGGGACCGCCGCCACCTCCCGTCGTACAACGGCTGCGCATCCGCTACGCCAAGCGCGGCCGGCTGCGGTTCAGTTCCCACCGCGACTTCGCGCGCGCGTTCGAGCGCGCGCTGCGCCGCGCCGACGTCCCGATGGCGTACTCCGCCGGGTTCACGCCCCACCCGAAGATCTCCTACGTCGGGGCTGCGCCGACGGGCGTGGCGAGCGAGGCCGAGTACCTGGAGATCGGTCTCGCGCAGCCGCGGGATCCGACTGCGATGGGCGCGGCGCTCGACGCGGCGCTGCCGGACGGGATGGACGTCGTCGAGGTGGTCGAGGTCGGCGCGGCGACGGGGGAGTCGTTGGCCGCGCGCATCGACGCGTCGGCGTGGGAAGTCGCCCTGCCCGGCGTCGACGGCGACGATGCGGCGCGCGCGGTCGCGGCTTTCCTCGCTGAGACCACCGTCCCGGTGCAGCGGGTGACCAAGGACGGGCATCGCGAGCTGGACGCGCGTGCCCCGGTCATCAGCGCCGTCGTGCGGGTCGCCGCGCCGGTGATGTCCGCCGCCGAGCGGGTCGCCGCGCCGGTGATGTCTGCCGCCGAGCGTGTCGCCGTGCCGGTGATGTCCGCCGTCGAGCGCGTCGCGGCCGGGGGTGCGGAGCGTCCGTGTGCGATAATTGACCTCGTCGTGCGGCACGTGACGCCTGCCGTTCGACCCGACGACGTCCTCACCGGGCTTCGTTCGGTGGCTGGGCTCGACCTACCCGCACCCGCGGCGGTCACCCGGCTGGCCCAGGGCCGGCTCGATGAATCCGGCGCCCTGACCGACCCGCTCGCCGTGGACCGCGCGGCGCGGGCGGACGGGCAGCCGGTCCCGTCGTAGCCGACCGCGAAGACTTCCGGCGCTCCCGCGCCGGCACACGACCAATGCTCCTGAGCGGCCGCGTCACACGCGCCCGGGAGCGCGACGGAGGCATCCGGCTGCATGGCCGAAGACGACACGACCACAACGACAACAACCGATACGGCGGGCAGCGCGGCGCCGACCAAGACCGCGCGCAAGCGAACCGCCGCCCCGCGCAAGCGCGC
>JBHELW010000346.1:0-1951 GCA_046262915.1 Mycobacteriales bacterium
TTCGACAGCCGTTCTACGGCGAGACTCGTCCCCTCGCCCACCCGCTTGCCGAACGAGATGCCGCCCGCGTCGCCCTGGCTCGCCGACAGCCCGGCAAGCTCTCGCTCCAGTTCGGCACGCTTTGCCGCCAACACGGCGACCGGGTCAGGTTTCGTCATTAGGTGTCCCCGTGAGTGCGACCGTAGAGCTGCGCAGATGCCCTGCTCGGCGTCGAAACTACGGCGTCCGCGGTCCGCCACCGACCGAGTGTGTGCGAAGCGCAACCTGGCCGGCGCGGCGGCGTTATGCATAAGTGTGGAACGGACCACGTTCGCGGTGGCCGCGGCACGCGGACTCATTGCGCTGGCGGGTGCCAGCGCGATCGCGTTGCTGACCGGGTTGACGCCGCTGCCCGCAGTCGGCCAGACACCAACGCCGTCATCAAGCGAAACGTCGGCGGCTCCCTCGCCCAGCGACTCGCCGAGCGCACGCCGCACGGCGACCTGTTTAGGGGCAGTCTCCTTCACGTTCTTCGGCAGCACGCACGAGACGACGGCGGGGTCGACCATCTTCCTCGGCGGAACGGAGCGCGACTCGTGCCTCGCGGAGCAGCCTCCACGGCAGTTCACCCTGATGGAGAAGCGCCCCGCCGACCCTGACTTGCACGCCGTCGACACGACGACAGGCGACCGGTTCGGCAATTTTGCCTTCCTGACACGGCCCTCCGAGACATCTGAATACGCGGTTGAGGGCTTACCCCTCAGTTGGACCGTTGAGGTGACTCCGGCTACCGGAGCCCCTTCACCCTCCGCCGCATGCGTGATCGGCACGAGCCTCTTGGCAAGCAAGACACTCATCGCGCCGCGCGAGTTTGTGTTTGTCGGCGGAGCGACCAGGGCGGCCTGCGTCGAACCTGAACCGCAACATTCCGTGACGTTGCTGACGCGTGCATTCGACCAATCGGCTTTCACCGCGTACGGCACTACGACGTCGAACCCCCGCGGCGACTTCGCCTTTCTCGTGCAGCCAGTGGAGACCACGGACTACGCCGCATCGTCGGACGCCGGGGTCTCCCCCACCGTTCGCGTGAACGTGTCGCGCAGCGCCGGCCAATGCACCGGAGTCGTCACGCTCGCGGGACCCACCCGCGCTCGAATCGGGTCCACAGTGACGCTGAGCGGGCGGGCCACCGGAAGCGACCTCTACGTACTCTTCCGCCGGCACGGAGAGGGCGACTTCACCGTGCGCCGGATCCTGCGTACCAACACCTACGACGGACCGTTCGCCGTCACGTACGTCTCCAACGACGACTACGAGTACTACGCGGCTGACGCCTCCTCGACCGGGTGCGCGTCGCGACCCGCGCGGACGCTCGCAGCTCCGGTAGTGAGTGGGCCGACCCTCACTACCCGGGGTGCCAGCGTCGCGTTAAGCGTTAGAACACTGCCGGGGCAACCAATCCGCGTGTACTTCCGCCGCGCCGGCAGCACGGTCTTTCAGCTGCGCCGGGTCGCCGTTGCGGACGCGACCGGCCTCTATCGCACGTCGTACCGAGCGGATGTCGACTATCGCTACTACGCCGTGACCGGGCCTGACGATCGGCTCAGCAACGTCGGCCTGACGCAAGTCCGGTAGCAGGTCGGCACACGCGCGCTACTCGAGGTAGTCGCGGAGCTTCTGTGAGCGCGAGGGGTGGCGGAGCTTCGACAGGGTCTTGCTCTCGATCTGGCGGATCCGCTCGCGGGTGACGCCGAACTCCTGGCCGACCTCTTCCAGCGTGCGCGGTTTGCCGTCGGTGAGGCCGAAGCGCAGCTGGATGACCTTCTTCTCACGCTCGCTCAACGTGTGCAGCACCGAGTCGAGCTGCTCCTGCAAAAGGATGAACGCCGCCGCGTCGGCGGGCACGACCGCGTCGGAGTCCTCGATGAAGTCGCCGAGGTGCGAGTCGCCCTCGTCGCCGATCGTCGTCTCG
>JBHELW010000347.1:0-14631 GCA_046262915.1 Mycobacteriales bacterium
CGCGTCGGCGGTGCCGACTCGTGGGTCGTGCCGACCGTGGCCGACGCGCATGTGCATCTCGCGTTCGCATCGCGTGCGGCGCGCACGCGCTACTCCACGAGCTCCAGGCGCTGATCGACGGTCGCGGCCTACGTGGCGGGCCGCAACTGTGAAGCGGTTTTCGGCGATGGCGGCTGGGCGCGCCCGCGAATGTCAATGCACAAGCGGCCTGTCAGAGCGCATCTGACAATTCACTCGTCCGGCCTATTCCGCCGGAGTCGCCGCAGGAGCACCATCGGCGCCACGTGCGCCGGCCGCGACCTTGACCCAGCCGAAGGGAGGACGTGCAGCACGTCGTTACGGCTGTGCGTGCGCCGGGTGCCCACAACGCAGTGGGCCCACGACACGCAGGAGGATTCGGTTGTTCCTCTCCTCATTCGGCCGCCGCGCGGCGGTCGCATTCGCCGGCATGCCATTGGCGTTCGCAGCACTTACCACGGCCTCGTCACCAGCGGCGCACGCCGCCTGCGCGAGCACACCGCCAACGGTCAACGGCAGCTACGTCAAGTACTGCGGTGACGCAGTCGTCCAAGACACTGGCGGCGGCTTCGGGTTCTTCATCAGCAACGCCGACTCGGTTTCGTTCTGTGACAGCTCGGGGTGCCAGAGTTCGATCATCGGGCGAACGGGGGCGGGCTTCGACATCTACACGAGTCCGGCTGCCGTGATTATTTGCTTCCAACTCCTTGGCAATCCCGTTAGCTGCTTCTGAGCAGGCAAGAGCGGCGCGATGTGGAACACGGTCTCAGTTTCTGCTGAGCGGAGCTTGAGATGACCGCTGCGGGTTCCCGCCGCCGTGTTGTCGCGTGCCTCGCTGCCGCGGTCCTGGCGCCATGCGTCGGAACCGCGGCAGCTCAAAGCCCTCGGAGCAGGTCGTGCGGACCGCCAGCCGCCCGAGTGAGCTCAACGGCGATGTGGGGTGATCCGTACTGCACAGGGGTTCGGCCCGGGGCCAGACTGCGCTACCCCGGCTACGACGAGACGTACTTCTGCACGTTCGGTTTTCTCTTTCGCGGCAGTGATGGCGCGACGTACGTTGCCACGTCCGCACTTTGTGCGCCGATGACTAGGGCCGAGTTCCTGCAAACTCCGCCGGAGAAGACGTGGCCGGCCGGCCGCGGCCCCGGCGTCCAGGACTCTTCTGCGCGACCGGACGGTAAGGACAAGCGCATCGTCGGCCGCTGGGTTTACCTCAGGCATGAGCGGCTTGCGGAGTTCGGACTCATCCGGCTCGAGCGCGGCGTCAAGGCCAGCCCAGAGGTCTGTGAGTGGGGGGGTCCGCGCGGCGTCGACAACGAGATCTCGGTAACGCCGCAATTCATCGAGTTCTATGGCCAGGGCGAGGGAGAGGGGACAGGTCGATGGGCGCGCGAGGACATCGTGCCGACCGGCTTCAAAGACCCTGACGTCGTTCACGGCACCTATCCTGTGCAGGCCGCAGACTCGGGGGCACCCGTCCTCGCGGGCGACAAGCTCGCGTTGGGAATGGAGTCCGGTCGCATCGTCGTGATCTCGCAGAACGAGGAGAACGACGACCCGTACGGCGTCGCGCCCGGCAGCGGCAGCCTCATTTTCAGGTTGCCGCCGCTCGTCGCGCGCGCGGAGAAGGCTCTACGGATCAGACTCAGGCTCATACTGAGCTGAGCCGTCCAAGTCGATGCGGCCGCGGCCGTTCGCGTTCTTCGTCGTGTTGGGGCGTAGTCGCGGGACCGCGCCGGTGCGCGGCGCGACCGGCCAGAACGGCTACACCGGCTAGACCGTGGAGCGCGCCACCAGCGTCTGGCCGAGGGCGCGCAGCTCGTCGACGGAAACCGCCTCGCGTCCACCGAGCGCGACCAGGTAGGTGACCGCGCCGACGCGGAAGCGCAGGGTGACGAGCTCGCCGTGCGGTCCCGCGGCGGTGTACGCCTGCCGCACCGCGCCGGACTGGTCGCCGACGACGGGCATCGGGACCGGCGTGCTGGACGCCGCCGCCGCCCCGAGGTCCGCCGTGAGATCGGCGGCCGCCCCAGCGGCGGTTGCGAACCGCACCGCAACGTTTGAGATGACGCGTCCGCTGTCCGGGTCGGCGTACTGCACGACGTAGGCGGCCGCAAAGCCGTGCGCGCGCAGGGCCTTCGTCGCCGCGGAAATGTCCTTCGAGAAGCCGGCGATCCGGCCGATCTCGGCGGGACCCGTGGCGCGCAGGATCGGGACGAGGCCGAGGGGCACCTCGCGGGGCTGCAGGACCAGTCCGGCGAGCACCCCCGCCGGCAGCGTCGCGACGGGCGGCGCGGTGAGCAGGCTCGCCGCGGGCGAGACCGACGACACCGGCGCTCGGTCGTCGGAGCTGCAGCCGGCCAGGGCAGTGGCAACCACGAGCACGCCCAGCACGCAGCGGGTCCGGCGTGGAGTAACCAACACGCCCGACAGTCTTCCCGAACGGCTCGCGACGTACCGGTTCGACGCCGCGGCACGGGATGCGAGGATGAGCCGGTGACGACGACGGCCCCGCCGCGCGCGGCGGCGCAGCCGGACCCGTGGCGCGCCCCGGTGGCACTCCGTGAGCCGGGGCGGTCCTTCGAACCGCCGCCGCTGCCGGCTGGGGCATCGCCGCTCGGCGTCGCGATCGCGACCGCTGTCCGCATCGCGGTCTGCCTGACGCTGCTCGGTGCGCCGCTCGGCCTCATCTGGTCGCAGGTGAGCCCCCACCCCGAGGTCGTCCGGACCGCCGGCTCGCTCGAGCTCGCCCAGGTCGAGACCGAGGCGTTCTTCGGTGCCGACGCGTCCTTCCTCTTGCTGACCGTGGCCGCCGGCGTCCTGACCGCGGTGGCGCTGTGGTTGCTACGGCGGGAGCGCGGCCCCGAGGTCGCGGTCGGCCTCGGCGTCGGCACGCTTGCCGCGGCGAAGACCGCCGAGGTCGTCGGATCGCGCGTCGTGCTCAGCGCGCCGCTGCACGCCCTGTGCGAGACCCTGCACGGCTGCGCGCTCTACGACGGCGTCCTGCGTGTCCGCGCAACCGGCGTGCTCGTGGGGTGGCCGCTCGCGGCGCTGCTCACCTACGCGTTCCTGACTGCCGCGTTCGCGCGCGATCCCGCCGACGCGTCGGCGCCGTGGCCGTCGCCGGAGGTCTGGTGGGCCGCGCCTCAGCCGATGGGTGGCAGCTCGAGTCGCCAGTCGGTGCCCCAGCCACCCGCCGTGTAAGGGTGCTGCGGGCCGTAGGGGCGCTCGTTAGCAGTCATCTTCGGGGCGACGTCGTTGCCGTAGTTCAGCGCCTCGCCCACGGTGACCTGGTGGTTGCTGTTCGAGTCGGCGTCGCCGCGCCACATGCCCATCTCGAAGACCAGGCCCGTCCACACCGACTCGTTCCAGTCGGGGTTCTCGTAGGACTTCTCGGTGTACTGGGACGACGCAGTGACGAAGTGGTCGTAGCTCGCCAGGCCGTCGTCGAAGCCACCCGACTCGCACCCCGCGAAGTCGAACCAGGCGCGGCCACTGACCTGGCGCAAGGCGTTGACGGTGTCGGTGTCCGAGACGAACGCGCGGTCGACTGGCCACAGGTACTCGTGCCCGTCGCTCTGCTTCACGTGCCCGGAGTAGTGGAAGAAGGTGAACGACTGTGGCGTGGTGACGTCGTCGAGCCAGCGCAGCCCGTCGCGGATGGCACTACCCGTGGCCGCATCGTCCACGAGATAGCGGATGTGGTCGTCCGGCCAGCCCGCGCGCAGCAGCGCGCGGCGGATGACGCGAGCGTCGTTTGCGCCACCGATCGTGGGGTGGGTGGGCGAGCGGTACGCGGTGATGCCGATGACGAGCGCCCACCGGTCGCTCGGTGCGACGACGCCGCTCGTGGCCCGGGCAGGGCTGGGCGCGGCGGTCCCGGGCGTGATGAAGGTCGCCGTGATGCGACCGGAAGTCGGCGTCGACAGCGTGCCGTCCGGGCAGCTGCCGACGACGGGGTAGACGCCGATCGAGCTGCCGCCGATGATCTGGATGACGCCCGCCGTGACGCCGCAGATGACGAGGTCGTGCCGCGTATGGTCGCGGCCCTCGTAGTCGATGTGCGCGGCGACGCTGCGACCCGTGTTGTCCTCCATGCGGACCGTCACGGCCGTCTCGCTTTGCATGGCGTCGAACCAGGCTCCGCCATAGCCGCCGCCGCTGCTCGACGTCGAGACGTGCCACGACTCCACGCTGGAGCTGCCACCGGCGCCGAAGTAGCTCGCGTCCACCTCGCGCATCCGCGCCGCGTTCGCCCCCGCCAACCCCGGGAGCGCGACGAGACCAAGAGCGAGGAGAGCGAGACACGCGCGGATGCGGGGCAAGGACGGCTCCAGGGCGAGCGACCGGCGAGCTGGGGGGCTGGGAGGCCGGGGGAGAAGGTGCTGTCCAGCGTAGGGGATTGCCCGCTGTAAGGCACGCCAACCCCCGCAAGATGTCCTGGTCCGCGACACTTTGTCCGGTGAGCGTGGAAGTCGTGCCCGCGATCGACATCTCGACCGGTCGCGTTGCGCGCGCAACCGAGGGGCAACGCGGCGATCCGGTCGGCGTCGCGCAGATGTGGGAGGCCGCCGGCGCGCGCTGGCTGCACGTCGTTGACCTCGACGCCGCGCGTGGCGTCGGCGCGAACACGGCGGTGGTCGCGGCGGTCGTCGGATCGGTGCAGACGCGGGTGCAGGTCTCGGCCGGGATCGTGCCCGGACCCGCGCTCGAGGACGCGGTCGCGACGGGTGCGGCGCGGGTGGTCGTCAGCGCTGCGGCGCTCGGCGACCCGGTGGCGCTGGCGCGTGCCGTGCAGACGCATGGCGACCGGGTCGCGGTGGCTCTCGACGTAGAGGGCTCGCACGTCCGCCCACGCGGCACCACCGCGGACCTCGGCGACGCGATGGCCGCGCTGGCCGCGTTGGAGGCGTTGGGGTGCGCCCGCTATGTCGTGACGGACGTGGCGACGGACGGGACGCTGTCCGGTCCCAACCTCGAGCTGCTCGTCGCGGTGTGCGGCGCGACGGCGCGGCCGGTCGTCGCGAGTGGCGGTGTCGGGAGCCTCGGGCACTTGACTGCCCTGGCGCGGCTCGCACCGCTCGGGCTCGAGGCGGTCGTCGTCGGGCGCGCGCTTTACGCCGGCATCTTCACGCTCGCCGCGGCTGAGGCGGCGTGCGCGTGATGCCGGCCGACGTGAGCCCGAGTCGAGACGAGTTCCACGCACTGGCCCGCGACCGCGCGGTCGTGGCGGTGACGACGCGGCTGCTCGCCGATGCCGAGACGCCGATCGGTGTCTACCGCAAGCTCGGCGGGGGGCCAGGCACGTTCCTCCTCGAGTCGGCCGAGCAGGGCCGGGTCTGGGCGCGGTACTCCTTCGTCGGCGCGCGCGCCGCAGCGACGCTGGTCGCCCGGGACGGCCGCGCCACCTGGCATGGCGATGTCCCACCGACCGTGCCGCGCGCCGGCGAGCCGCTGGCCGTCCTGCGCGCGACGCTCGAGGCGCTCGCGACTCCCGACGTGTCGGGTATGCCGCCGCTGACGGCAGGGCTCGTCGGCTACCTCAGCTACGACGTGGTCCGGCGGCTCGAGCGCATTCCGTCGCTGGCCCGCGACGATCTCGGCCTACC
This sequence comes from Mycobacteriales bacterium, assembly GCA_046262915.1. Lineage (GTDB taxonomy): Bacteria > Actinomycetota > Actinomycetes > BP-191 > BP-191 > JBHELW01. Next base: position 5,628 of record JBHELW010000347.1, read on the forward strand.
GGAGCTCGCGTTCCAGCTCAGCACCGACCTGGCGGTTCTCGACCACGACGACGGCTCGCTGCTTCTTGTCGCCAACGCGTTCCCGACGCGCGAGCGACCCGCCGCCGAGCTGGACGCGGCGTACGACGCCGCCGTCGCGCGGCTCGACGTCATGACGACAGCACTCGCGCAGCCCGCGCCGGCGACGCTCGCCCGGCTCCCGGCCACGGAAGCACCCAGGGCCCCCGCGGTGCGCGCACCGCGCGGCGGCTTCCGCGGCGCCGTCGAGTGGGCAAAGGAGCAGATCCGCGCGGGCGAGGTGTTCCAGGTGGTGCTCTCCCAGCGCTTCGAGGTCGCCACCGACGCCGACGCGCTCGACGTCTACCGCGCGCTGCGCGTGGTGAACCCGAGCCCGTACATGTACCTGTTGCGCTTCGACGGCTACGACGTCGTCGGGTCCTCACCGGAGGCGCTGGTGAAGGTGCAAGGCGAGCGCGCGCTGGTGCACCCGATCGCCGGGACGCGACCGCGCGGCCGCGCGCCCGACGAGGACGCGCGCTATGCCGCTGAGCTGCGTGCCGACGCGAAGGAACGCGCCGAGCACGTCATGCTCGTCGACCTCGCGCGCAACGACCTCGGTCGGGTCTGCGTCCCCGGGACGGTAGACGTCGTCGACCTGATGTCGGTCGAGCGCTACTCACACGTCATGCATCTCGTCTCGACCGTGGTGGGCACGCTGGCCGACGGGTGCACGGCACTCGACGCGCTGCTCGCCTGCTTCCCGGCCGGCACGCTGACCGGCGCGCCCAAGCCGCGCGCGATGGAGCTCATCGAGGAGGTCGAGCCGCTGCGCCGCGGAATCTACGGCGGCGCGATCGGCTATCTCGGTCTCGGCGGTGCGGCCGACACGGCGATCGCGATCCGCACCGGCGTCATCCGCGACGGTGTGGCTTACGTGCAGGCCGGTGCCGGCATCGTTGCCGACAGCGACCCGGTCGCGGAGGAGCAGGAGACCAGTGCGAAGGCGAGCGCCGTGCTGAGTGCGGTCCGCCGCGCGACGCAGCTGCGCGAGTGATGACCGCGGACGACGGGCGGCCGCGGCGCGGTCGCCGCGGCGCCGGCGCGGTCGCGGCGTGCGTCTGCGGCGCCGCGCTGGTGCTGCTCGCGGCGGGCCGGCCGTGGGTGCATTCCCGCGCGACGCGACCGGCGCCGGTGCCGGGCCGCACCGACACCTACCTCGTCGTGCCGCGCGACGTCCCCGGCACCAACGTGTTCGCTGGCGTCGGGGCACTCGGGCTGGCCGCACTCGCCGGTTCGTTCGTCGCCGCTGGCACCCGCGGGCGCGCGCGCCGCGTCGCGGCGGTGATCGTCGCAACTATCGGGGTCGCCGTCGCGGTCGGCGCCGCTCACGCTGCGCTCGCCGCCACCCCGCGCGCAGGTCCGGCAACAGCCTGGCCGTGGGTCGCCGCGACCGGCGGTGCCGCGGCGGTGGTCGGCGGCGCCGTTGTGGCGCGGCGGGCCAGCCCGCGCGCGACCGTCGGACCGGAGCGGGTGGCGTCCAACGGCGATGACGACAGCGCGCTCTGGGTCGACCTCGAGCGCGCCGACGGTGCCGAATGAGCGTCGCTGCCGCCGTACGATCGAGGTGCGCCGGCTCGATCTCCGGCGGGCCGAGGAGTCCCACCGTGACGGTGCTCGACGACATCGTCGCGGGCGCGCGCGCCGACGCTGCGGACCGCGAAGCGACGGCGCCGCTGGACGTCGTTCGACGAGCCGCGGAGCGGCGCCCGCCACCGCACGACGCGATCGCGGCGCTCCGCGCGCCGGGTCTCGGCGTCGTCGCCGAGGTCAAGCGCCGGTCGCCGTCGCATGGCGAGCTCGCCGCGATCGCCGATCCGGGCGAGCTAGCCGCGGCCTACGTGGTGGGCGGCGCGGTGGCGGTCAGCGTGCTGACCGAGCGGCGCCGCTTCGGTGGGTCGCTGGCCGATCTCGACGTGGTGCGCGCCGCCGTCGACGTGCCGCTGCTCCGCAAGGACTTCGTCGTCACGCCGTACCAGGTGTGGGAGTCGCGCGCGCACGGCGCTGACCTGGTGCTGCTCATCGTCGCGGCGCTCACGCAGACGGCCCTCGTCAGCCTCATCGAGCGCACTGAGTCGCTGGGCATGACACCGCTCGTCGAGGTCCACGACGCCGCCGAGCTAGATCGTGCCCTCGACGCCGGCGCGCACGCCGTCGGCATCAACGCGCGTGACCTGCGGACCCTCGCCGTCGACCCGACCGCGTTCGCGTCGCTGGTGCCGCAACTGCCGCCGGACATCGTGCGGGTCGCGGAGTCGGGCGTGCGTGACGCCGCGGACGCGCGCGCGTACGCCGCGCTGGGGGCGGATGCCGTACTGATCGGCGCGGGTCTGGTGACGAGCGACGACCCGGCGCGCGTCGTTGCGGAGATCGTCGCCGCGGGGCGCGACGCGGCGGGCACAGCCGCCGCCCCGTCGTGACGGCGGGACCCGACCGCGCCGGTCACTTCGGTCCGTACGGCGGTCGGTTCGTGCCGGAGGCGCTGGTCGCCGCTCTCGACGAGCTCACCCAGGCTTACGCCGAGGCGCGCGGCGACGTGTCGTTCACCGCTGAGCTCGAGGGTCTGCTCTCGACGTACGCCGGACGGCCGACGCCGTTGACCGACGCGCGCCGGCTCACCGCGACCGTGGGTGGCGCGCGCCTCCTCCTCAAGCGCGAGGACCTCAACCACACGGGCTCGCACAAGATCAGCAACGTCTTAGGGCAGGCGCTGCTGGCCCGGCGGATGGGCAAGACCCGCGTGATCGCCGAGACGGGCGCCGGCCAGCACGGCGTCGCGACCGCCACCGCCGCCGCACTGTTCGGGCTCGACTGCGTCGTCTACATGGGCGAGGAAGACACCCGTCGCCAGGCGCTGAACGTCGCGCGGATGCAGCTCCTCGGCGCGGACGTCGTAACCGTGCGCGCCGGCCAGCGCACCCTGAAGGACGCGATCAACGAGGCGATGCGCGACTGGGTGACGAACGTCGCAACTACCCACTACGTCATCGGGTCGGTGGTCGGACCCCATCCGTTCCCCATGATCGTGCGTGACTTCCAGCGCGTCATCGGCGTCGAGGCCCGTGCCCAGGTGCTGGAGCGTTGCGGCCGGTTGCCGGACGCCGTCGTCGCGTGCGTCGGCGGTGGCTCGAACGCGCTCGGCATCTTCCATCCCTTCCTCGACGACGGCGCGGTCGCGCTGATCGGCTGCGAAGCGGGCGGCGACGGCACTGACACAACGCGCCACGCCGCGACGCTGGTTGCCGGCCGGCCCGGCGTGCTCCACGGCGCACGCTCCTACCTGTTGCAGGACCCCAACGGCCAGACCGCGCCGACGCACTCGATCTCGGCCGGCCTCGACTACCCCGGCGTCGGCCCGGAGCACGCCTGGCTGCGCGACTCCGGGCGGGCGACGTACCGCGCGGTCAGCGACCACGCCGCGATGGATGCGTTCGCCCTGCTGTGCCGGACCGAGGGCATCATCCCGGCGATCGAGACCGCGCACGCGGTCGCCGGCGCTGTCGATGTCGCGCGCGCGCTCGGTCCCGAGGCCCTCGTCGTCGTGAGCTGCTCGGGCCGCGGCGACAAGGATGTCGACACCGCGGCGCGCTGGTTCGACCTCGCGGGCGGCGATGAGCGCGACGCCGTTGATGCGACGGAAGCCGCCGGCACCGGGTGGTGAGCGCGCTCTCGGCGATGTTCGCGGCCGCGCGCGCGGACCGCCGCGCCTGCCTTCTCGGATATCTCCCGGCCGGCTTCCCGTCGTACGCCGCGTCGCTGGACGCCTTCGACTGTCTGGTCGAGGGTGGCGTCGACATCGTGGAAGTCGGCCTGCCCTACTCCGACCCGCTCCTTGACGGGCCCATCATCCAGCAGGCGGTCGACCGGGCGCTCGCCGCGGGGACGACGCCGGCGGACGTGCTGCGCGTCGTCGAGCACGTGGCCGCACGTGGCGTGCCGACCGTCGTCATGACGTACTGGAACCCGGTGGAGAGCTACGGCGTCGCGGCGTTCGCGCGCGCAGTCGCTTCCGCCGGTGCGGCTGGCGTGATCACGCCCGACCTCACGCCTGACGAGGGTGGCGCCTGGGTCGACGCGGCGCTGGCTGCGGGGATCGACCCGGTGTTCCTCGTCGCGCCGTCGTCCTCGGACGCCCGGCTGCGGCTCGTCGCAGCGAGCACTCGTGGGTTCGTCTATGCCGCGTCGACGATGGGCGTCACCGGCGCGCGCGCCGCCGTCAGCGCGAGTGCCGCCGACCTCGTGTCCCGCGTTCGTGCGGTGACCGACCTCCCGGTCGCCGTCGGGCTGGGCGTATCGACCCGCGAGCAGGCCGCGACGGTCGCACGTTTCGCCGACGGGGTGATCGTCGGGTCGGCGCTCGTCGAAACAGTCCTGACCGCACCCGCGGCCGCCGACGGACGGCAACGGCTGGCGACGCTGGTCGCGGACCTCGCAGCCGGGGTACGACGGAGCTGACCACGCGCGCGGGACGCTCGCGCGACGTGCCAGGGGTAGGAAGATGACGGTCGCGGTCGCCGCTGGCCGACATGTCGAGCACGATTGGTGGAACGCAGTGATCGCTGGGCGCCGGAGTGCTCGCGTGACGTCCCGGCTGCAGCGGCTCGGGTCGGCGGCCGCGCTGCTCACCGTCGCCGCGTGTCTGGGCGGTCCGGCGCAGCAGGCAACAGGCCCCGGCGTACCGGTGGACACGCCAACCGCGAGCGGGGGGGCGCTGGCCGCGCGACCGCAGGCGGTCAGCTTCGTGTCCGCGACAACCGGCTGGGTGCTCGCGGACGGCCCGTGCGGTGCCGTCCGCTGCGCCGTCGTCCTCCGCACGCGCGACGGTGGGCGCGGCTGGCAGCCGGTGACCGCGCCGGGCACCGTCGTCGGCCGGGCCGCCCGGCCGAAGCGCGGGGTGTCCCGCGTCGTGTTCGCCAGCGACCGCGACGGCTGGGCCTTCGGTCCCGAGCTCTACGCCACGCACGATGGCGGGACGAGCTGGCGCCGCGTCGACATCGGCGAGGTTCTCGACCTCAGCGTGTCGAGCGGAGTGGCCTACGCCGCGGTCGCGGGCTGCGCGGGGAGCACCGCGAGCGCGGGGAGTGCGAGCAGCTGCACGCCGGCGTCCGCCGTACTGAGTACCGCGGCGGGCAAGGACGACTGGCGGGCGCTCGGCCGGTTAACGCTGCCGACGGGTGCCCAGCCGGTAGTCCTGGCCGAGCCCGGAGCGACCTACGTTCTCGACACGGCGCCGCTCACGGGCCAGCTGTCGGTGTGGAAGGGCGCGGCATGGCAGCAGCAGTCGACGCCGTGCTCTGATCCGGCGGGCGGGACGTTCGGGGTGGCGCTCGGCGCTTGGCGATCGACGGGGCTGGTCCTGGCCTGCGCCGGCAGCCGGCCGAACGGCCAGTACGCAAACCCGACGCATGCGTCGACCGATGGTGCCGGCACGTGGCGCGACCTGGCCGACGTGCCCGCGTCCGGCCGGCCGGCGTCGGTCGCAGCAGTTGACGCGAGCACCTACTTCGTCGCGCTGCTTGGCGACCACAGCGGGATCGCGGTCACGCGCAACGGCGGCCGCTCGTGGGCACCGGTGCTGGCGACGCCGACCGAGGCTGCGGACGGTTTTCGCTACGTCGCGTTCGCGGACGCGACGCATGGCGTCGCGATCTCCGGGCCGCAGACCAACGCTGTGTTCATCACGACCGACGCGGGTCGCACCTGGCGGCGCCAGCCGTTCGCCACGTGACCGTGGGCGCCCGTCGTACTGTCGGCTGATGACCGCGACCACGCACGAGCCGCAGGGTCGCCTCGTCGACAAGCACGTCCACCACCGCGACATCCAGGGCGGCTGGCTGCGGCCGGCCGTGTTCGGTGCGATGGACGGGCTCGTGTCGAACGTGTCGCTGGTGAGCGGTGTCGCGGGCGCCGACGCCCCGTCCCGGTTCGTCCTGCTTGCCGGCCTCGCCGGCCTGGTGGCGGGGTCGTTCTCGATGGCGGTCGGGGAGTACAACTCGGTTCGCTCGCAGCAGGAGCTCGCGCTTGCCGAGCTCGAGCTGGAGCGCCGCGAGATCACCCGCGCGCCGAAGGCCGAGGAGGCCGAGCTCGCGGAGATGTACGCCGCGCGCGGCCTGTCGCGCGACTTGGCCAAGGCGGTGGCGAAGGAGTTCAGTCGCGACCCGGACGTTGCCTGGCGGGTGCATGCGCGAGAGGAGCTCGGCGTAGACCCCGACCAGCTGCCCTCGCCCTGGACTGCCGGCATCGCGTCGTTCGTGTCGTTTGCCTGTGGTGCCGTGGTCCCCTTGCTGCCCTACCTGTTCGGCATGCGGTCCGGCGCGTTGCTGCTCGCCTGCGCGCTCAGCGGATTCGCGTTGTTCGGTGTCGGCGCGTTGGTGAGCCGCTTCACGAACCGTTCCTGGATCTACGCCGGGATGCGGCAGCTCGTCCTCGGCGCCTGCGCGGCCATCATCACCTACGCCGTCGGTGCCGTGATCGGGGTCGGTGCGGGCACCGCATGAGGCTCCGCCGCGCGGCGCCCGTGGTCGAGCACTCGCGCCACCACCTGATGCCGGCCGCGCTCCACGACGCGGACGTGGCGCTCTTCGACCGGATCGCCGCGCTCCACTCGCCGCCGCTCGACGCGACGCTGCCGCGGCTGAGCCACGCCGCCAACAACGCGCGGCTGTGGCTGGGTATCGCCGCGGTGCTCGCTGCGGTCGGCCGGCGCCGCGAGCGGCGCGCGGCACTGCGCGGCACACTCGCCGTTGCCCTGACGTCGGCAATCACGAACGGACCGCTCAAGCTCGCCGTCCGCCGGAAGCGGCCGCCGCTTGCGCTCGTGCCGCTCGGCCGCCAGGTCCGGCGCAAGCCGACGACGTCGTCGTTCCCGTCGGGCCACGCCGCATCGGCCGCCGCGTTCGCGACCGCCGTGGCGCTCGAGCAGCCACTGGTCGCGGTGCCGATCGCAGTCGTGGCGGGTGGGGTCGCGCTATCGCGCATCTACAACGGGGCGCACTACCCCAGCGACGTCGTCGTGGGCGCGGGGCTCGGCGCCGGGGTGGCCTATGCGACGACGCGGGTGTGGCCGCGCAACGAGGACGAGCCGGGCCGGACCCGTGTCGCGCCGCTCACCGAGCACACGGAGCCCGCGCCGGACGGCGCCGGACTCACCGTCGTCGTCAATCCCGCGTCCGGCCCAGCGCTGAAAGCCGACCACCCAGCTGCGCTGCGCGCCGCGCTGCCGGCCGCGCACGTCGTCGAGCTCAGCGACCCCGATGAGCTCGGCTCCGCCCTCACCGACGCCGCCCGCTCGGCGCGCGCCATCGGCGTCGTCGGGGGGGATGGGTCGGTCAACCGCGCCGCACAGGTCGCCTACGACGCCGACAAGCCGCTCGTCGTCGTCCCCGGCGGCACGTTGAACCATCTCGCTCGGGACCTGGGCGTCGCGTCCGTCGACGACGTCACGGACGCGGTCCGGCGCGGGGAGACCGCCGCGATCGACGTCGCCCAGATCGACGACCATCCGTTCCTCAACACGGCGAGCTTTGGCAGCTACGTCGAGTTCGTCGACGCGCGCGAGCGGCTCGAGAACCACATCGGCAAGTGGCCCGCGGTCGTCGTCGCGCTCGTGCGCGTGCTGGCGCGGGGGAAGCCGGTTGACGTCGAGATCGACGGCCGGCCGATGACGGTCTGGATGAGCTTCATCGGCAACTGTCGGTACGAACCGGTGGGGTTCGCGCCGAGCTGGCGCGAACGGCTCGACGACGGCGAGCTCGACGTGCGCTTGGTGCGGGCTGACGTGCCATTCGCGCGGTTGCGGATCCTGCTCGCCGTACTGACCGGACGGCTCGCGCGGTCCGCGGCGTACGAGGAGCGGTCGGCGACGCGCGTGCACGTCCGGTCACTCGGCGCGCCGCTGCGCCTCGCGCATGACGGCGAGACGTTCGAGGGGTCCACGGAGTTCGTCGTCGAGAAGCTGCCAAAGCGGCTCGCGGTCTTTGCGCCGTGCGTGCCCTAGCCGGTGCGGCGCAGATAGCGGCCGAAGAGCACGGCCGCGGCGCCGAGCACTCCGATGCCGATCCCCGTCAGCCACGGACCCGCCCGGCGGTAGGCGTCACCGAGCAGGTAACCCGCGCCGACGAACTCCGCGAGCGACAACAGACCGCCGGCGCCGTCGACAGCGAGAAACCCGCGCGCGTTCAGCCGGGACGACCCCGCGGCGGCGGCGACGAGCGTCGACGGGAACGCCGCCAGCCGGCCGAGGAACACCAGCCGCAAACCGCGCTCGCGCAGCACGGTGCTCAGCTGGCGCACACGGCGCGGCGGCAGCATGCGCCCGCCGAGCCCGGGCAGCTCATTGGCACGCAGCTCCGCCGCGTACTGCCGGCCGAGGTAGTAGAAGAGCCACACTCCGGCCAGCAGCAACGGCGCCGCGGCCGCGACCACCTCCGCCGGCGAGACGTCGCCATTGCGCAGGACGAACCCCGCGGCCAGCAGCACGTCCTTCGTCGGCCGCAACAGGATCAGGACGAGGAAGTGGCGTCGGTACAGCAGTGGCGCCAGCGGGACGGCGACGACGCCGAGGACGACGCGCGCCACGACGAGCCCGAGAGCGGCACGGCGCAGCACGTGGCGTCGACCGCGTCGGGCCATCGCCCGCCCCCCTCCACGTGCTCGGTGCTGTCGCACGCAGCCGGTCAGCATGCGCGCTGAGCTCGGTGCCGCCGTACGTCGCCGGCTGAGCCCGGCGGAACGCTACGGCCTGCGGCTCACGCTGTTGGTCGTTGCCCTGGTCCTTGTCGCGGTCCCGTTCGGGCTCCTCGTCGAGCAGGTCCTCAACTCCGGGAGGCTCGTGCGCGCGGACACCGCGCTGGCGGACGCGCTGCACCGTCGTACCTGCACGTCACCGACGATCGTCGACGTTGCCCAGGGCGTGAGCATTATCGGCAGCCCACCGGTGCTGTACGTC